>CBDUSV010000035.1:0-15400 GCA_965369885.1 uncultured bacterium | reverse complement strand
TCTGCGCAAGTTTCCGAATGGCCTCGCGCTGGCGTTCATCTTCCTTTTGGATCAGCTTCTGCGCCGACTGATATGAGCGCAAAAGTTCGATCATTCTTGTCATCTCCAGGATCGGCTTGACGTTCGATTGCTCGAGCTTGCCCTGGATCACCTCCGGATCCTTGATCGGTTTGGTGTCCATGTCGGTCATGAAAAGGCTTGATCCTGCCCGTTTCAGATCCTGAATATTGTCGAAGCCGACGACATTGAGCTTGCCGATGGCGCCGTTGTTGTCGGAAACACTGCCATCCTTGGACACCACGATATTTTTGCTGTCCTCTGAGAACGTGATGGGCCGGCTTTGGCTGTTCAGGACCGGGTGGCCGTCACCGGTGACCAGCTGTCCTTTGCTGTCGATCTGAAAATGACCGTTCCGGGTGTATCGGGTTCCCTGGGGGGTCTCGACCTCAAAAAAGCCATCCCCCTGGATCGCAAAATCGAGGCTGTTGTAGGTCTCGTTGATGGGACCGATCCGGAAATCGCGGTGAATGCCGCCATTTTGAGGCAGGGAGACCGTTTTCCCGCCCTTGGGGGTGGATAGATGTTCGGTGAACATCATCCGCTCGCCCTTGTAAGCGGGAGTTGAAAGGTTGGCCATGTTACTGGCGATGATACCCATTTGCTGGTGCATCAGAACCTGACGCGCAAGCGAGATCTGTAGCGGAGATTCCATAATTGTTTCCCGTAACCAAAGTTGATAAATCCAAAATCCACCCCTCCTCGTGCATAGGCCATGCCACAAATATAGATTGTTATAAATCAATGGCTTGCACTGAAAGCGCCGGCGATAGCATGAGATATTTGCCGGGCGCGGGAAGCCCTTGCCGGGCAGGAAATTCCTGGTAAGGGAGCGATGGCCGCCTTGAGGGGGCCCCGCACCATGGCATTTCAATAAAATCTTAAGGATAGCGGGCTAGGTATGACTCAGAGAAATGGTGAAGCGTGGTTCAAAATTAAAGAAATTCTGAGTTTTCTTGTGGTTTCAACCACCTGTTAACAAAAGCTGGCTAGTCTCTCCGGGCTTCCCGTGTGTGGATCGTGCCAACAGTAGAAGTGATCCCAATGACGGACCAAAACGTTACCGAAGAAGATCAGACTGACGCGGAAAACGCGGAAGCTACGGATGAAGAGGGCGGTGCATCATCCAAGCGTCTGAGCGGTAAGAAAATCGTCCTGTTTTTTATTCTGCCGGTGCTGGTCGTCGTTGGCGCCGCGGCAGGCGTATATATGAGCGGTATCGCCGACCCCTATCTCAGCGAGTATCTCCCCACCAAGGCTGGAGATGGAGATAAGGGCGCCAAGCCCGCGTACAGACGTGCGGCGGTGTTCTTTGATCTGCCGGAATTGCTGGTCAATTTAAATTCCACGGGAAGGCGGACGAATTTCCTCAAGATCAGCATCAGCCTCGAGTTGAATAGCAAGTCCGACGCCGAAAAATTGGAGCTGCTGCTGCCGCGGATCATCGATAGTTTTCAAGTCTATCTGCGCGAACTCAGGGTCAACGACCTGCGCGGATCCGCCGGCGTCTACCGGTTGCGGGAAGATCTGCTGCGCCGGGTCAGCGAAGCGGCCAGACCGGTCAAGGTCAACGATGTCCTGTTCAAGGAAATGTTGGTTCAAGAATTTTGTAATCACGAGTACCCATGGCTGAAGAACCCCAAGACAATCAAGAGAATGACGCCGAAGGTGATGCCCTCGCCGCGGAGTGGGAGCAGATGGCCGACGACGGTGACGGCGACGGCGACGGCGAGGATCAAGGCGGTGATGCGGAACAAGGCGGTGATGCGGAACAAGACGAAGACGCCGTGGCCGCCGAGTGGGCAAGCGCCGCGGGCGGAGAAGGCGGTGGAGATAGCCGCGTTCTCAACCAGGACGAAATCGACAGCCTTCTAGGTTTCGATGAAGAAGAAGAGAGCGACAAGTCGGGGATCAGGGCCTTAATCAACAGCGCCTTGGTGTCCTACGAACGTCTGCCCATGCTGGAAGTCGTTTTCGACCGGCTGGTGCGGATGATGTCGACGTCGCTGCGCAACTTTACCTCGGACAATGTGGAGGTTGTGCTCGACAACATCACCTCGGTACGTTTCGGCGACTATCTCAATTCAATCCCCTTGCCGGCGATGATCAGCGTGGTCAAGGCCGAGGAATGGGACAATTACTGTCTCGCGACCATCGATAGCGCGTTGATCTATTCGATCGTCGATGTGCTGCTCGGCGGCCGCCGGGGCACCGCCGCGCTCAGAATTGAAGGGCGGCCCTATACCACGATCGAGCGCAGCCTGGTCGAGCGCATGATCTATGTCATGCTTGCCGATCTGTCCGCCGCGTTCGATCCGTTGAGCCCGGTGACCTTTTCCTTTGACCGGCTCGAAACCAACCCCCGTTTTGCCTCGGTCGCCAGGCCCAACAATGCCGCCATTCTCGCCCAGTTCCGCATCGATATGGAAGACCGTGGCGGGCGCATGGAACTGGTGATTCCCTACGCCACACTCGAACCGGTGCGCGATCTTCTGTTGCAGATGTTCCTGGGGGAGAAATTCGGCCGGGATTCGATCTGGGAGACCCATCTTGCCAGCGAACTGTGGGACACGGACGTGGACATAGACGCCGTTCTCGATGAGCAGACCATGAATCTGAGCGACATCATGAACCTGAAAGTGGGGTCGCAAATCATGCTAAATGCCTTGGCGGATCCCACGATTGAGCTCAAATGCGGCACTATACCGCTGCTGTCCGGTCGCATGGGACGCCAGGGCAACTCAATCGCGGTCCTGGTTGAAAATACCAATTTTGATGAACTGGCGGGCAAGGGTGAACATCCAGGAGATGTGGAATGACCGTGTCACTCATTCTCAATGGTGTTGTCGCGGCCTTGTTGGTGGCGACGATCGTTTATGCGATACGGCTCAATAGCCGCCTTGAGGCCCTGCGCAAGGGCAAGGAAGAATTTGGCACTTTCATCGCCGACTTCAACACATCCGTTGCCACGGCCGAGGCCGCGCTAGCCCAGTTGAAGGAGGCCAGCGGCGAGAGCGGAAATGAACTCAGGAACCTGGTCGGAAAAGCGCAGGCGCTGACCGACGATCTTTCCTTCCTGATGGAAAGGGGCGGGGACATGGCCGACCGGCTCGAGGGTTCATCGAAACGCAACCGGAGCACCGTCAAGGAAGGTTTCGGGGGCAATTTCAGGGCCGAAGCCAGGCGGAAATCCCAGGCACAGCAGCCGGCTAAAGGGCTGGTTCAAGTGGATGCCAGTGATCAGAAAGCTCAATCCCAAGCCGCCCAGGAATTGATGAAAACCCTGCAATCCGCCCGCTAGTTAAGGAATTACGAGTATGCGTCTTCTCCCCGTCGCCATCATTACCGCCGCGCTGATGTTCCTGGTCAAAATGGGCGATGTCTGGCTCGACGTTCAATCCTTGATGGTCTCGCCTTCCTACGCCCAGGAAACCAAAGCCAAGCCCGAAGCCAAGCCAGAAGCCAAGCCAGAAGCCAAGGCCCCGGCAAAGCAGGCCTCCGGGGAGAAGGGCAAGAGCGACAAAGAAAAAGACGCTAAGAAGGACGGCAAGGACAAGACAGCCAAAGTGAAGGACGGCAAGGACAAGACAGCCAAAGTGAAGGACGGCAAGGACAAAGCCGGGGGCTCGGATGCGGAGGCGAATGCCGCGCCGGGCTTGCCCGACGATCCCGCTCTTTTCAGCCAGGCCGAAATCGAGCTTCTGCAGAAATTGGCCGATCGCCGCAAGGAATTGGAACGGTGGGCCTCGGACATCCGCATGCGGGAGCGCCTGCTCCAGGCAACCGAGTTGCGTCTCGAGAAGAAAGTTAAAGAACTCAAGACGATACAAGGAACTCTTAAAGGGCTTTTGCGGCAATATGACAAGGAACAACTGGCCAAGCTGAAGCGCCTGGTCAAGATTTACGAGACCATGAAGCCGAAGAATGCCGCCCGGGTGTTCGAGAAGCTCGATATGAATATCCTGATGGATGTGGTCGAACTGATGCGTGAAAACAAGGCGGCGAAGATCATGGGCAGAATGGACGTCACGATTGCCAAACGCATCACCGCGCAATTGGCCCGCCGGCGCAAGCTCGACGAGACCTCGACGGCATTGATGTCGACACCGGCCCCTGGCACCGCGCCGCCGGCCCCCGGTGCTCCGCCGGCCCCATAACTCCCCCTCCCTGTAACCCAAGGGAATCACTCCGGATTAACCATACTTTAACCAGCACTGGGTAGTCTCTCCAGCTGTGGATTGTCGGCCGTTCCATCCGAGAATACGTGCGGCCTTCTCATTTTTGTTATGCACCTGAAAAAGGACGAAAAAGATGGCTGTCGACAAAGCAATGCCCATCTTGATTGTGGATGATTACAAGACGATGTTGCGGATTCTCCGCAATCTGTTGAAGCAGCTCAGTTTCAACAATGTCGACGAAGCGATAGATGGCGCGTCGGCCCTAAAGAAGCTCAGGGAAAAGAAGTTTGGTCTTGTGATCTCCGACTGGAACATGGAGCCCATGACCGGCCTTGAATTGCTGCGCGAGGTTCGTGCCGATGTGAAGCTCAAGGAAATGCCGTTCATCATGATCACCGCCGAAAGCAAGACCGAGAACGTGGTCGCGGCAAAGGCGGCCGGGGTTTCCAATTACATCATCAAGCCCTTCAATGCCAATACCCTCAAGCAGAAGCTCACTTCCGTTATCGGTGATTTTTAAGGACGGATGGGCCGGCCAAGTTGAGGCTGAACAGAAGTGATTTAACAGGGTGCACGTGATGAAAGATGAAATCCAAATCAAGCTCGACGAAATCCGCGCCTCCCAAGGCGATACCGTGGGATTGGACAAGATCGGCTCGGTGGTCGAAAGCATTCTTTCGAGCATGAACGGCGACATCACGGCCTCTGATCTCAGAATCTATCACGAGCTTGATGCCCTGGCCGGCTATATCCGGAAGGCGAAGATGGAAATCGCCTCGATACGGCCCGATGAAATTCAGGATCAACACATCCCGATGGCGACTGACGAGCTGGATGCCATCGTAGCCGCCACCGAGGAAGCCACCGGCACCATTCTCGATAGTGCCGAGAATCTGGAAAACCTGGCATCATCCCTCGACGACAAGAATGGTGAGGCCATCATCGACGCGGTAACGCGGATCTACGAGGCCTGCAATTTCCAGGACATCACCGGTCAGCGCATCACCAAGGTTGTCAAGGCGCTGAAGCACATCGAAGAGAAAATTGGCAATCTGGTCAATGCGCTGGGCGAACAGATGCATATGGCGGTTAAAGACAATGTTGAGGGCGATGAGACCGCAACCACAGATGGGGAAATGCCCGAACGGAATCTTCTCAATGGTCCGGCGCTGCCCGAGGACGCCGTCAGTCAGGATGACATCGACGCCCTGCTTGCCAGTAAAGATTAGGCCTTCATGGAATATTTCCTTCCGTCGCAGGTTCGGCAGGAAACTCCCAGCACTCATTATTTTCTGGGACTGTATCTCGTCCTACTCGCGTTTTTCGTATTCCTGACTTCGATCTCAAACTTCGAGACAAAGCGATCCAACGCCGTGATCAAAAGCATGGTGACGACTTTTTCTTCGCTCGATGCGACCCGCACCCTGCGTCCGGTCGACACAAATACGGCATTGGAATTCGAGGGACAGGTACTTCAGGACAGCCTGGTCGATCTGTTCGGCAAACAAGCCTCGGGCACTAGCTTCGAGACATTGACCCCCGGCCAGGTCCTGGAGATTACGGTCAACGGCGTAAACAGTTTTTCCGACGATGACAGGAGCCTCGAACCCGGACTTGCCAGATTAACCGGACAGATCGCGGCGATCCTGCGTGCAAGGCCGGTGGGCGGCCGCTTTGAAATTAATGTCATTGTCGGGGGCGCCGCCGCGGATAGCGAAGATGACGAATCCGCGGGCGATGTGTCTCGCAAGGCGATCTGGCGTGCCGGCGCAATCGCCCGGGCGCTGATCACCAAGGGAAGTCCCGAAGGAAGCGTGGCCGCCGGCATTGACGATGGCGTGGCGGGGCGGATCAGGCTTCGTTTCTATGTCCGCTCCCACGATGAACCGACGGTGGATTTCAGGGAACAAGGGTAGCCGGCAGATGTATGAAGACAGCATCCTGTTCGCACGGTCCCCGCAGGCAAAGGCGTGGCTTGTGGTTTTCGCCGACCTGATTTCCCTGCTTCTCGCCTTTTTCGTCATGCTGTTTGCCATGTCGAACGTGGAAAGGCCGAAATGGTTGGCCCTCGTCAATGCCTTGTCGCCGGCCGATACGGCAAAGATTATGACTGATTTGCCCGACGATTCATCGAAGCTTAACGTCGCCGGCCTGGTGCGGAACAATGGCGTGAATCTCGACTATCTTTCGGCCGTTCTGCGTGCCCAGATGGCTGAGAAGGCGGTGTTCCGCGGTAGCCTGATGCAGCGTCTCGATGACCGGTTGATCATTTCCATTCCCGGCGATTTGATGTTCAAGACCGGGTCCTCCGAGCCGACCAAGGAGGCGCGATCCATCCTCGTCATCCTCAGCACCGTGATGGAACGGAGCTTGAACCGGATCGACATTTACGGCCATAGCGATCCAACCCCGATCAAGAACAATGAATTTCCCTCCAATTGGGAGCTATCGATCAACCGCGCCGCCGCCGTTGCTGCCGAAATCAAGCGAGCCGGTTACAAGCTGAAGATCGGGATTTTCGGTTATGCCGACACCCGTTTCGAGGACATCTCATATAACCTGGCGTCGAACAAACGCATGGAAATGGCGCGCCGGGTGGATGTGGTGATCCGCAATACCGCCCATGGAGACACGCCATGACGGGGCCCACGAAGGGACCCACGATGGGACCCGCGATGGGACTGGGGGCAGCACTCCCGTTCGCCGTTGTCTTGGCGTTGATGACTTTCCCTGGGGCTTTCCCTGCCGCCGCCGCCGAGTCCGCCAAGGTGGCGCTCGAAGGCGGGATCGCAAAGGCCGAACCATTCCCGCCCACCACGGCGCCAAACCTGGCGCCGGTGCGCATCCGTGTGTGGCCCCACGAGAGTTATGGCCGCATCGTGTTCGACTGGCCGGCTCCGGTGACCTATTCGGCCAAGTCCGAAGGCGGCAAGGTCGTTGTCAGCTTTGCCCGCCCCTTCGCGGCGGTGCTGGGCCGTATCCGCCAGCGCCTCTCGGGCTATGTCAGTGCCGCCGAGTTCAGTGCCGACCACAAAACCGTGACCCTGACCCTCAGGGGCAAGTATGGCTTGAAGAGCTATGCCAATGGCGGCTCCGTCGTCGTCGATCTGATCAGGCGCAAGGCGCCGGAGACAAAGGCAACAAGGGCAAATACATCAGGGAAAAAGGTCGCGGCCAAGGCCAAGGTGGCCGGCGGCCCGGGGCCGCGGCTCAGGGTCCGTGTCGGCGAACACCAGGATTTCAGCAGATTTGTTTTCGATTGGAAGCGGCTGGTTGCGTATCGCGTCACCAAGAAGGGCCGGCGTGCCACCATCAGCTTCAAGGCGCCCGCATCGCTTGATCTTCGCACTTTGCGGGCCAAGTTGCCGAAGTTTGTCAGCGCCATGAGTACATCGCTGGGCGCGAACGGGTTGGCGATCAGTCTTACCATCAACGACCGCGCCCGGCTGCGTCATTTCCGTGCCGGGACCAAGGTGGTGGTGGATGTGCTCAGACCCCAAGGCCAGCACAAGACCGCGCCGGCCAGCATGGCGCCGCCAACACCCGCGCCCGCCGCTGAAAAACCAGCGCCAGTGGTCAAATCCCCAGTGGTCAAATCTCCAGTGGCTCCAGTGGCAGAGGTCAAGGACAAGGCCAAGCCACCATCCAAACGTAAAATCGGCAAGCCTTTGGACTTATTGTCGCCACGCATCAAGGGTATCACCAAGACCAAGCCCGCCGCCGCTCCGGTGCCGGTGACGCGGCTTCGCAATGGTGATGTCATTCAGCTGGCGTTTGGATGGCGCGAAGAGGTCGGCGCCGCGGTCTTTACCCGCGCGGGTTTCCTGTGGGTCGTGTTCGACAAGGCGCGGAAACTCGATACAAGTGGGCTGAGAGGCAAACGCAGCAAGATGATCGCGGGGTTCGATCAGCGCATAGTGTCCGGCGCCACGGTGGTGCGCCTGCCGCTTGCCAATGACGTTTCCCCAAGCGTGCAAAGGGATGGCACCGCCTGGGTGGTGGAGATCAGCAGCGCTGCTCAGCCACGCCTCGACACCATTCCCATCGAATTTCAATTGAGCGCGATTGGCGGCTCGCGGGCGATGGTCAAGGTGGCCGATGCCGGTGATTCCATAAAGCTCACGGACCCGGAAGTCGGCGATGAGTTCTGGGTTGTGCCATTGACCGCCGCCGGCCGGGCTGTCGGTGTCTCCCGCCGCTTGGCCCAGCTCGAAATCCTGGCGACGTTGCAAGGCATCGTGGTGCGGCCGTTGGCCGATGATGTGGCCATTCGCACCTTGGCCAATGGTATCGAACTCACCACCGAAACCGGGCTTCTGCTGTCCAGCGACGGCACCCGCACGGGAAGGCGGGCGGCTATCATCGATGCCGTCGAGGCCGCGGGGAAAACCCGGGAAGGACACTTGTTCGACATCGAATCGTGGCGCCGCGAAGCCATGGGGCCCTTCACCCAAATCAAGCAAGCACTTCAGCAGGCCGTGATCGAGGCTTCGCCGACCCGGCGCAATGCCGCGCGGCTCGAGTTTGCTCAATTCTATTTCGCCTATGGCATGGTCTCGGATGCATATGGCCTGTTGCAGACCATCGAGCGCGACGAGCCGGCCCTGGTCAATGACGCGCCCTTCCGTGGGCTTTCCGGCGCGGTCCATTACCTGCTCGGCAATTACCGCAAGGCCGAACCGGATTTGTTCCACCCCAGTCTCGATGTTGAACGTGAAGCCAACCTGTGGCGGGCTGCCTTGGCGGGTATCCAGGGCGATTGGACCGCGGCGGCAAAATATTTTTCCCGCAGTGAAGCCGTCTTGAAAGCCTACCCGCAACCCCACCGGGTGGTCTTCGGTCTGTTGGCGGCCGAAACCGCCCTCGCCATCGGTGAGGAGGGCCTTGCCCTTATTCATCTCGATTCCCTTCTCGAGGCTCCCTTGGATCAGTCGAAACTCGACCAGATCGCCTATCTGCGTGGTCAATTGATGGCGCAGACGATGAATCCCGACGCCGCCGTCGAGTCCTGGGACAGGGCAATCCAGGGAGTCCATCCGCCGTCCCGGGTCAAGGCCGGTCTCGCCCGGGTTAATATCCTGTTGGAACAAGCCAAGATCACCCGCGCCGATGCCATCAAGAGTCTGGAAATACTGCGTTATTCCTGGCGGGGTGGGGATTTCGAGTTCAAGCTGCTGCGCCGGCTGGGTGAACTTTATATCGCGGAAGGTGATTTCAAGCGCGGTCTGATGACCTATCGTGAGGCCGTCACCTATTTCCCCAACCACCTCGATTCCGTCGTGGTGGCGCGGACAATGCGCGTCGCGTTCCTCAAGCTCTATATTGAAGGCGCCGCCGATAAGATGCCGCCCCTGGTCGCTCTCGCACTCTATGATGAGTTTCGCGAACTCACGCCGGCCGGCGATCTCGGCAATCGGCTGATTACCGATCTGACCAACCGCCTGGTCCAGGTCGACCTGCTCGATCGCGCCGCCACCTTGCTGCAGCACCAGATCGCGTTCCGGGTCAAGGGCATCGAAAACAGCCGCGCCCAAAACCAGTTGGCGCTGGTCTATCTGTTCGATCGCAAGCCGGAAAAAGCCTTCGAAATACTCAAGAACGATCTGGCCAAGGACTCACCCCCCGAGGACGCCATCGAAAGGCGTCAGCTGCGGGCCAGGGCGCTTGGCGAAATGGCGAGATACCAAAGCGCCCTTGTGGTGCTGGACGGTGACACCAGCCGCGAGGCCAACCTGCTGCGTGCCGAAATTTATTGGCGCACCCAGAACTGGAAAGAGACCGCCAAAGTCTACAAACAGCTGGTGTTTTCCAAGCTCGGCATTGTCGTCAAGGTTGGCAAGGGCGAGGAAGAGGAGATCGCCGGCGGATCCCTGGCCAAGCGGGAACAGGCCCAGAAGCGGGCCCGCAGGGAAGAAGAGGCCGATGAGAAATTGGCCGAGGAACTGACGCGCAAGAAAAACCAGAAACAAGACCCGCTGGCGAACCTGGATCCGGACCTGGATCCGGGCCGCAAGCAGGCCCAGAAGGTTGCCAAGGGGGAGGTCCAGGGGGAAGCAGGACCCAGTACGGATCAGAAGATTGCAACCGCCGTTGCCAAGGGAAAGCTCGATGACGAAGACAAGAGCAACGTGATGCAATGGGCCATCGCGCTGCAGCTCAGCAACAACGCCGATGGGCTGGCCAATTTGCGCCGGCGCTTCGCAACCCAGATGGCCACCAGCATTTATAAGGATGCCTTCCAGACCATCACCGGCCGCGGCACCAGGGCGATCACCAACTATCGCAATATCACCAGAAAAGTCGCCGAGGTCGACCAGTTCGAGGCCTTCATGATCAGCTACCGCCAACGGCTGCTCAAGCCGCGCAAAAAGCTCATCAACTAGCTCAGTACGGATAAAGGGGTGTGGTGAACCGGCCGTGATCTGGCCCGGTTGAACCGGCGCGCCGTGTTGTTGGCCCCCGCGTTGCTGGACCCCCCGCGTCTGGACCCTAAATGCCGAAGCTCTGGACCAGGCTGCCGGCTATCAGATACCAGCCATCCACCAGCACGAAGAAGATCAGCTTGAACGGCAGCGAGATCATGATCGGCGGCAACATCATCATGCCCATGGACATCAGCACCGAGGCCACCACCATATCGATGATCAGGAAGGGCAGGAAAATCAGGAAGCCGATCTCGAAGGCGCGGCGCAGCTCGCTGATCATGAAGGCCGGGATCAGAGCCTTGAGCGGGACATTTTCGGGGGTCTCGATCTCCGGGGTGGCGGACATTTCCAGGAACAGTTTTAGATCCTGTTCTCGCACCTGTTTGATCATGAACGAACTGACCGGCGCCGCCGTACGCGCGAAGGCTTCCTCTTCGGTGATCTGTTCTGCGATCAGCGGCTGAATGCCGTCCTCATAGGCTTTTTCAAAGGTCGGCGCCATGACGAATCCGGTCAGGAACAGGGCCAGGCTGACCAGGACCATGTTGGGCGGTGTCTGCTGGACCCCAAGGGCGCTACGCAGGAACGACAGCACCACGACGATGCGGGTAAATGACGTCACCATGACCAGGATGGCCGGCGCCAGGGACAGCACCGTCAACAGCGCCATCAGCTGCATGATTCGCGCCGTCGATGATCCGCCTTCTTGACCGAGATCGAGGGTAAAGGTCTGCGCCGCCGCCGGAGCCGCGAAGGCGATGATCATTCCAGCCCCAAGCAGGGCTAAAAACTTAACGCTTTTCAATTGCTTCTCCTTTTCCGACAGGCGAAGCAACAAGCCCGTCCTTGATGCCCTGTTCGACAACGAGCTCGGAATTGGCGCCCAACAGCAAAAGGTGTTCCTGATGGTCGCGGCGCACCAGGACGAGGCGGCGCTTGGCATCGACCACGGCCATTTCGACGATGCCGAGGCGCGAATGCTGTTTGGTCTTGGCCATGAAGCGGCCGGTGACGCCAAAGCGCCGGATCAGCCAGGCCGCAAGCCCAATTAGGCTGAGGACGAAGATCAGCGCCAGGATGAAGCGAAAATATGTTTCCATGTCCATGATGATCGCCGGTTACTTCCGCTTAGATTGGCCCTTGGCGTAGGTGGCGGTGACGGAGCTATGGCTGGCCAAATTCTCGAGCTGGCTCTTGAGGCCGGCATGGCAGGTCTCCATGTCTTCGGTCAGCTTGCCAAGATCGTCGATCAGCGACACCAGGGCCGGCTTCAAATCCGCGCTTTGCCGTGGCGGCAGGTGTTTGATGTCATCACAGATGCGCTCGACCTCCTTCTGCACCGGGGCGAGATCGATCGCGTGGCCGGTTGAAACGATTTCGCGGGCCGCCACCACCAGGTCATTCAGGCTGTGCAATTCCTCTGCGATGCTTTGGTCGTTCACGGGGCGTCCTCAGCCGTTGTTTTCGCCGTTGTTTTCGCCGTCCATGCCATTGTCCTTGCCGTCCATGGACATGCCGTTGGCGCGATAGACATAGGATAGGATTTCGGCGACGGCGGCGATGGCTTCCAAGGGGATCTCGCTTTCGACATCGATGGCGCCGAGAATCTCGGCAAGATCGGCATCCTCGCGGACCTTGACGCCGTGGGCGAAAGCGATTTCCAGGATTTGCCGGGCCACTTCGCCCTTGCCGCTGGCGACGACACGGGGGAGTTCCGAATTTCCGGTCTCGTGGTCCAGTGCGACAGCCACCTGGCCGTCACTGGCACGGGACGTGGCGCCGCCACTGCTGTCGCCAACAGGTGCGTCTATATCCGCTGGATCGAATTTGGTTTCTGACAAGTCGTTGGCCCGGGTTCAGGCACCGCATTTCGGATGCCGCCCGATGGTGGCGCAACATGCTTAAGAGATTATTAAAATTGATGAGGAATCAATGAATTAGCAGGAAACCGGCGCAGCACGGACGCACAATGGCTCCGCAATGGGGCCGCAATGAGCCTAAGGCCGCGCAATGGGGGATGTGGCGTGCCCCCGCATAGGCTGGCCGCCATATCGCGGCCATGGGGGCTCCAAGGGGCAATTCAGGAGGTTTTGGTGTCCGGCAGATCGGTGACATCAACGGCGTCGGCGCTGGCCTCGGCCGCGGCGCGGTTTTCCTCTTGGATCCGTTCATAAATTTCGCGCCGTAGCACCGATACGTCCGAAGGGAAGGTGAATCCCAGCTTGATGGATTTGCCCCGCACCTCGACCACGGAAATCTCGATATTGTCGTTGATAATGACCGATTCGCCTATTTTCCTGGTCAAATACAGCATCTTGAAACCTCAAATCCGAGATAAGACCGCGTCTTCATGACGCGGCCCAGGGCCTGCACATTGTTCCCGGCACCTTTTGCCTGGTCTCGGCAACAAAGATTAACCCCGTTTAGAGAAATTTAACAGCACAACGCAACACTACGCGTCAACAGTCTCCTGGCCGGCGTTGCCGCGTCAAAGACCGCGAAACGTCCCAATCGATATCTTAGACCGAGCCAAAGCAAGCATGGAATTCAATAAGCTCCCCCTTCTGACGTTGATGGCGAAACGCATGGCGTGGCTGGGTCAACGGCAAAAGGTGCTGGCCCAGAACATCGCCAACGCCAACACCGGCGGCTACAGGGCGCGTGATCTGGAGCCGATGAACTTCAAGGACATGGTGAAGGGCGCCAGTGGCGGCGGCAAGCTGCAGATGGCCACCACCAATGGCGGCCATATTGCGCCCAAGGGCGCCACCGCGACGGCGGCCAAGGAGATCGTCACCGATGACGCGCCCAAGCTGTCGGGCAATTCGGTCGACGTTGAAAAGGAAATCATGAAGGTCGGCCAAACCACCATGGACCATCAGTTTATCACCCACCTCTACCGCAAGCAGGTCGCCATGATCAAATTGGCGATCGGACGCGGTGGTGCGTGATTGGAGTTGATATATGGATTTATTGAAGGCTTTGAACATTTCCACCGCCGGGCTCAAGGCGCAAAGCGCGCGCATGCGTATCATCGCCGAGAACCTGGCCAATTCGAGCACCACGGCTACCTCGCCGGACGAGGTGCCCTATCGCCGCAAGACCATTGTATTCAAGAACGTTCTCGACCGGTTGACGTCGACCAAGCTGGTCAAGGTCGCCAAATACGGCCTTGACCCATCGGACTTCCGCAAGCGCCACGATCCCAACCATCCCGCCGCCGATGACAAAGGCTTCGTCAAGCTTCCCAACGTCACCTCGATGACGGAAATGATGGATATGCAGGAAGCCCAGCGTTCCTACGAGGCCAATCTCAGCGTCATCGAGGCCGCCAAGGGCATGTTGCAGCGCACCATCGATTTGCTGCGCTAATAAATCCACCGGCGCCCCGGCGCCGGCCTTGACAGATTAAAGGACATCACATGGTCACCAGCATCTCAGGCGCCGTTACCGCCTACCAGCAAGCCAAGGATTCCATCAAGGGCAGCGGCACCGAGCCCCGCACCGATGCCACCGGCAATAGCTTCGCCGATCTGCTTGGCGATATCGCCGGGGCGGCCAAGTCCGCCGGCGTCGCTTCCGAGCGGGCGACCATGGGCGCCATAGCCGGCAAGACCGATATCTCCGAGGTGGTCATGGCCGTATCCCAGGCCGAAGTCACCTTGCAGACCGTGGTGTCGATCCGCGACCGCGTGGTCTCGGCCTATCAAGAAATCCTCAGGATGCCGATTTAGTCAGGATACTGATTTAACATGAACGCCAACGAAGTTCTTGAAATCGCCCGCGAAGCGGTGCTGGTTCTCTTGAAGATCGGCTCGCCGATCATGCTGGTGGCGCTGGGGGTTGGTCTGACCATCTCGTTGGTTCAGGCCCTGACCCAGATCCAGGAGATGACACTGTCGTTCGTTCCCAAGATTCTGGTGATTTTCCTCTCGCTTCTGGTGTTCCTGCCCTTCATGTTGAATACCCTTACGATCTTCACCCAGCGATTGGCCGACCGCATCGTCGCCGGATAAGGCGGAAGCCATGCTTGCGGAGCTTCTGTCCCAGGACATTTTCATCGTCTTTCTGGTGTTCGCGCGGACCGGCTCGGCCTTGATGCTGATGCCGGGCTTCGGCGATACCTACGTGGCGCCGCGCATCCGTCTCATGCTGGCGCTGGCGATCTCCATGCTGGTGACCCCGGTTATCGCCTCCAACATGCCGCCAATGCCAACGGCGCCGTTGGCCCTGATGCTGCTATTGGCCGGAGAAGTCCTCATCGGTGTGTTCCTGGGCGTCATGGGCCGCATCCTGATCATGGCGCTGAATACCGCGGGCACCGTGATTTCGTTCCAGTCCGGCATGGCCAACGCCTTTGTCCGGGACCCAACCGCCGCGCAACAGGCTTCATTGCCGGCCATGTTCCTGACCACCACCGGGTTGCTGCTGATTTTTGTCACCAACCTCCACCACGTCATGCTCAGGGCCATGGTCGACAGTTATAACGTGTTCACCCCGGGGGCGATGCCGCCGCTCGATGATTTTTCCCAGGTGATCTCCCGGCTGGTCGCCACCAGCTTCATCCTCGGCGTCCAGTTGGCGGGACCGTTCATCGCCGTCGGGCTGGTGTTTTACCTTGGTGTCGGGCTTCTCAACCGCCTGATGCCGCAGGTGCATATGTTCTTCATCGCCCTGCCGATGCAGATCCTCTTCGCGCTGACCGTTTTCAGCCTGACCATTTCGGCCTTGATGATGTGG
>CBDUSV010000034.1:0-15613 GCA_965369885.1 uncultured bacterium | reverse complement strand
CCAATCGCTTTGTGATCTTCGTCTTCATGGCTTGCGCCCCGTTTATCGCCGCTATCGTGCCCGGCTGGCTCCCAAATGCGAAGCCCCGTAGAACCACTCTGCACCATTGCTAGCAACGGTATAGCAACGGTATAGCAACGGTTCAACTTAGTAGACCCTTCGGTCATTCACGGCAAAATCTAAACCGCAATTGCCGGTTTGTCAAAATATCAATTCTATTTCAGTATCATAGGGTAGAACCGCGTGGTAAAAGCTGGCGCGCCCGGAGGGACTCGAACCCCCAACCCCCAGATTCGTAGTCTGGTGCTCTATCCAGTTGAGCTACGGGCGCTTGGGCCAGCTTTTCATCGGGAATATGGTTTCCCGCGCGTAAGGATGCCTACACACCCCGAAGAGGCCGGAACACTATTTAAACCGGAAGGCAATGGCAAGTTTAAGTGACCTGGGATCGATCACCCCGTGCCATCGCCTTGGCCGCGCCGTGGCGGCAGGATCGCAACTGCCGGCCCGAATTGCGATAGGCGAATAAAGGGTTGTGAAAATGCACCATCTCACATAGAACTCAATTATCGATTTGTTTACAAATTTGGATGAATTTGCTCATTTAAACGACAATTGGGTAAGTGGCTCACATGGCCCGCATGAGAAATTTGGTCGCGATCCTGGCGACTGCGTCTATCGTTACAGGTTGCTCCTACATCTCTGACACGATTTTCCCGTCCCTTTCGGGAGAAGAGCCCTCGAAGCCGAGGGAACGGGTGTCGATCCCGCCGTCCCAGGCGGAAAGAGCCGGGCAGCCAGCCTATTCACAAACGGCGCAGCCCTATAGGGCGCAATCCGGCGCCCGGCCACCGCTGGGAACCACCAGCTTCCAGCCCAGGCCGATGACGCCGGGTCAGGCTACCGGCACCCATGTGGGCCGCAAGATTTCCACCATCCGCAATGAAATGCGCCGCCTGCAAGGCACCATCGCCGGCCGCAACCGCGCCCTTCAGCAGATCCGAGAGGTCACGGTCCGCAACTCCCAGGGCTATCACGGCACCGTCGCGGCGGTGAACACGCGGCTCCAGATGGGCACCACGCCGGGCAATCCCATCTTGGTCCGGCAATGGAACCTGGGCCAGGATCAGCTCAACCGGGTCGGTGACGACGTCACCAAGATGAACACCCTGGCCAACGGGGTTGCCTCGGATTCGGCGACCGCGGCCTATCTGCTGGAAACCACGCGGGCGACCTTCGGCCTGTCCGGCGCCGTCGATGAGGATCATCGCCAGCTCGCCATCCTCGAGGACGATGTCAACCGCACCGTCGTGCTGATCGACCGGCTTTTGGGTGAACTCAACGAGGACATCAACCGCCAGACCAGTTATCTCGGCAATGAGCGCAAGAACCTCACCACCTTGGCGCTGGCGATCAAGAACGGCGAATTGCTCGGCACGTCCCTGTCCAACCAGGCGATCGGCCAGTCGGTTCCGTTGTCGACCCGGCCGCGCGGCGCCGGCCCCAGGATCACGCGCTACGAACCGGCGCCGGGAAGCCGGCGGCCCTTGGTGGTCATTCGCTTCGACCGTCCCGACGTGGCGTTCGAACAACCGCTCTATTCGGCGGTAAACCGCGCCCTTCAGCGCCGGCCCAACGCCGCCTTCGATCTCGTCGCCGTGGTGCCGGGCCAGGGCTCGCCGTCACAGGTGGCGCTCAACACCAACGCGGCGAAGCGCAATGCCGAAACCGTGCTGCGCTCGCTCTCGGCCATGGGGCTGCCCGCCGACCGGGTCTCCTTGTCGGCGACCACGTCGGCCCAGGCGCGCTCAAGCGAGGTCCATCTCTACGTACGCTGAGAACGCCAAGACTGAACCATATCCAGGGGCCGCATCTTACGGCCCTTTTTTTCGCCCCGCTCACCGGCTTTGACAGCGCCGCCGGCAAGGGGTTTAATCCCTGACAATGTTTTAGCCCTGGGGCAAACCCCTGGATATGCCGGGAACGGGAGGAGATGACATGGAAAAAAGCAAATTCGAGGACCATTGCTGGAGCGACATCGTCAGTGACGCCGAGCTGGAGATCTATGAGTGCTACAGCCGCGAGACCCGGGTCGGCGATCAACCGGCGCTGCTGGCCATCGATCTCTACAACAAGGTCTATGCCGGCGGCCCGGGGCCGGTGCTGGAGGCATCGCGCAAATTCACCTCGGCCTGCGGCGACAATGCCTGGAACGCCATCGAGCCCACCAAGAAGCTGTTCGCCGCGGCGCGGGCGGCGGGGCTGCCGGTGATCTACACCACCGGGCACTTTTCCAAGGATGTGCGCGCCACCATGCGCCAGAGGGGCTCGGACATCAATGACGGCTACGCCATCAAGGACGATTTCGCCCCAGAGCCCGATGATCTGATCATCTACAAGGAGCGCGCGTCCGGCTTCTTCGGCACCCCATTGGTGGCCCATCTGCGCAAGATGGGGGTCAACAGCCTGATCGTCTGCGGCGAAAGCACCTCGGGCTGTGTGCGGGCCTCGGTGGTCGACGGCTATTCCAACGGCTATCACACCGTGGTGGTGGAAGAATGCGTGTTCGACCGCTCGGATCTGGCCCACAAGGCGAGCCTGTTCGATCTGCACCACAAATATGCCGACGTCATCAAGCTTGACGAGGTCGTGGCCCATCTCGAAGGGCTGACCAAATTCAAGGTCGCGGTCTAGCGGCTATCTATATGACCGGCACACCGGATGCCGGCCCAAGGGAGGACACGCCATGAAATGCTTCGACCAATTCATCGCGGATTTGCGCGACATCTGGGCCGATACCGACGACTTGGAACAGCGCATGACCCGGGCCAAGGTCTTGATCGAGGTCCTGCTGCAGGACCAGGACCTCCTTGCGGCATCGAAGGACTGGCCCTGCACCGAGCCCCACAAGAACCTCTTGTTCTATGAAGATTCCGATTACGGCTTCGTGATCAACGGCGTGGTGAGGACGCCCGGCCGCAAGGGCGGCATCCACGACCATGCCCAGGCCTGGGTGCTCTATGGCCTGCTCGACGGCACCGAGACCCTGGAGCGCTATGACCGGGTCGACGACCGCTCCAAGCCGGGCTATGCCGAGGTCAAGCTGACCAGCGCGCCCCAGGGCTCCCCGGGTCAGGCCGACCTGGTGCCGCCCTATGACATCCACTCGGAAAAGGGCGGGCCGGACCGCTCGGTGGCGGTGATCGTGCGGTCGGAACGCCTGGTCGGGCGCTGCCTGCAGGGCCGCTACAACCCGGAGACCAACGAATACCACGAAGGCCACGGGCCGGATCAGATCCCCTACCAGGTCACCTAGCCGGACTCAGGGCCGGGATCGCGCCAGTCGCGATCGAGCCTGCCCCGGTCACGCCTAAAGATGCGGCAACATCCAACAACTTACCCAATAACAAACCACGTCTAGGGAGATACCAATGGCCGTCAAACCCAAATCGCGCCCCCGCGCCAATCGCAAGGCCGCCATCGGCGCACTCGACCGTCCCATCAAGCTCGGCAACCCGCGCATGGGCTGGGTCAGTGACCTGACGGCGGAAATCACGCGCCAGCTCGACCTCAAATACATCTCGCTGGTTCCCGGCGCCAGCTATCGCGGCTTCCATGATTCGATCGTCAATTACCTCGGCAACGAGAACCCACAGATGGTGATCTGCCTCCACGAGGAACATGCGGTGGCGATCGCCGATGGCTATGCCTCGGTCACCAACCAGCCCATGGCGGCGGGGCTGCACACCAATGTTGGGCTGATGCACGCCTCCATGGCGATTTTCAACGCCTGGGAGAACCGCAACCCGATGATCATCTTCGGCGCCAACGGGCCGATCGATGCCTATAAGCGCCGCCCGTGGATCGACTGGATCCACAGCGGCAAGGATCACGCCTCGATGATCCGGAACTTCGTCAAATGGGACGATGAACCGCAGTCGGCGGAAGCGACGGTCGAATCCCTGTTGCGCGCCAACCAGATCACCCGCGCCAAGCCCAATGGCCCGGTATATGTCTGCCTCGATGCCGGGCTTCAGGAAGCCGAACTGGAAAAGCGCGTGCGTATCCCCGATCCCGCCCGCTATGCGCCGGCGCCGCCGCCCGCCGCGTCCAGGGACTCCTTGCGCCAGGTCATCCGCGCCTTTTCAAAGGCCAAGGCGCCGCTGATTCTGGCGGGCCGGGTGTCGCGCTCGCGCGCCGCCTGGGACCAGCGGGTCCGCTTCGCCGAACATATGGGCGCCGCGGTGATGACCAACATGCACACCAACGCCGCATTCCCCACCGAGCACGCTTTGCATATCACCGAACCCTGCGCCCGGCCATCGCCCGCCAACAAGGCGCTGATCAAGAAGGCGGACCTCATCCTCAGCCTCGACTGGCTTGATCCGGCCGGCTTCCTGCGCCTGTGCACCGGCGATGTCCAGACCGAGAACCCGATCAGCGCCACCACCATTCAATGCTCGCTTGACCAGTATATGCACAATGGCTGGGTCATGGACTACCAGGCCCTGCCCACGGCGGACATCAATATCCTCGCCGATCCCGACATGTTCATCGCCCAGATGCTGGAAGAGCTTGGCGTCGATGGAAGAAAAAGGCGCCGGGTGCGCAAGCGTCCCGCCTTCGCCAGGATGCGCCACTGGACCCGGAGCGCCGAGGCCAATGCCAAGGCGAAACCGAACGAGCCGATGCGCCCCGTCGATCTCCACCTGACGCTGGCCGACTTCATCAAGGGCCGCAAGGTCACGTGCTTGCGCCTGGGCGGCGGCTTTCCCGGTTCCTTGGCCCGGTTCGACGACCCGCTGAGCTACATAAATTCCGACGCCGCCGGTGGCGTCGGATCGGGGCCGGGCCAGACCGTGGGCGCCGCCCTCGGCCTGCTAGGCACCGGCCGGCTCCCCCTGGCCGTTCTCGGCGACGGCGATTTCCTGATGGGCAACAACGCGCTGTGGACCGCGGCCCGGATGCGGATTCCCATGATGGTGGTGGTCGCCAACAACCGCTCTTTCTTCAATGACGAGGCGCACCAGCATTACCTGGCGGAAATCCGGGGACGCGCCTGGGAAAACCGCTGGATCGGGCTCCGGCTGGACGATCCCAAACCCGACATTGCCGGACTTGCCCGCTCCCAGGGCTTCGAGGTCGAAGGCCCGGTCGAGACCGCCGCCGAGCTGGCCGAAGCGCTCAAACGTGGCGCCAAGGTCGTCGCCGAAGGGGGGTGTTACGCCATCGACGCCCATATGGGGCCTTCCGACGCCATCGCACGGCGCCGCGCCGATGGCGGCCGTGGCGAGCAAAAACCAAAATAAGTCTTGGGGCCGGTGCAAATCACCTAGCCGTGCTTGGGGGGCGCTTCCAGAACCGCGGCCATTCGCTTTTGGCGGCGCAGCGCCCAAACCCACATCACCAGGCACAGCACGGCGCCGATGAATACCGGCCAGCGCAGCCCGACGAACGTGGCGGCATAGCCCATGACCAGGGCGCCGATCGCGGGGAAACCGCGGGCGATCAGGGAGTACATGCTCAGGATCCGCCCCCGCATGGCGCTGTCCACCGACGCCTGCAACAGGGTCTGCTCCGCCACCCCCACCGTCACCACCGAGAGCCCGGCCACCATGGTGCAGAGGCACGCGAACCAGAAGATGTCGGTGGCGGTGAACCCGACCAGGGCGATGACGAAGACCAGCACCGCCGCCACCAGCATCCGGGTCAGGCCCTCGACGCCGCCGCGCCCGGCCAGGAATATGCTGCCGATGAAGGCGCCGACGCCAAGCATCCCGGTCAGCCAGGCCAGGCCATCGGCGCCGCGGCCGAACACGTCGTCGGCAAAGCCGGCATACAAATCGTGGACCGGCCGCGCGAACAGGGTGGTCGACACCAATATGATCAACAGCGGCCCGATGCCGGGATGGGACCTGGCATAGCGGTAGCCCTCCATGATCTCGGCCGGAATCTGGCGCAATGAACGCTTCTCGCGGGTCTCGCCGGTCGAAGCCAGGTGGATCATATAGAGCGTAACGATGAAGCCAACGTCGCTAACCGCGGTGAAGGCGAAGGCCGGCGCCACACTCCATTGGGCGATGATGAAACCCGCCAGCGCCGGGCCGCCGATGCGCGAGATATTGAAGGTCACCGCGTTGAGGCCGATGGCCGAGGTCAGCGCCTCGCGTTCAACCAGGGCGTGGATCATGGCAAGCCTGACCGGGTAGTTGAAGGCCATGGCGGTGCCGTTGATCACCACCAGCACGACCAACAGCTCCATGGTGATCATATCGCTTATCACCAATGCCGCCATCGCCGTGGATATGAAAGCGGATATCCACATATAGAGCCGGATCGCCGACAGCCGGTCGAGGCGGTCGGCCAGGGCGCCGGCCAGCGGCGCCATCACCACATTGGGGAAGAAATCGGCGAAGGCGATGATGCCGAGCCAGGCCGGCGATCCGGTCAACTGCCAGGTCAGCCATTGCACGGCGATGCGCTGCACCCACATGCCCAACTGGGAAGACAAATTGCCCAGCATGTAATTCCGGTAATTCGGAATTTGCATGGTGCGCCACGCCGCGCCGACCTCGATGAATTTTGCCATTATGTGTCGCTGTCCGCGACCGCCACATTGTCGATGAGCCGCGCCTTGCCCAGCCGCGCCGCCGCCAGCACCCGCGCCCCAGTGCCACGACCGGCGCCGGGCGCCGAGACCGGTTGCAGGGTCCGGGCATCTCGAATGGCGACGTAATCCACTTCATCGAACCCGGCCTGGCGCAGCGCTTCGGCGCCTTCGGCTTCGAGGGCCCGGGCATCGGCCTTACCGCTGGAGAAGCGCTCCGCGAGGCGGCTGATGGTGCGGAACAGTTCCGGCGCGATGCGGCGTTGATCCGCGTTCAGATAGGCGTTGCGGGTCGACAGCGCCAGGCCGTCGTCTTCGCGCACCGTCGCCACCGCCGCGATCTCGGTGGCGATGTCGAGATCGGCGACCATGCGGCGGATCATCTGCAGTTGCTGGTAATCCTTCTCGCCGAAATAGGCGGCATCGGGCGCCGCCTCCATCAGCAGCTTGCACACCACCGTGGCGACGCCGTCGAAATGGCCGGGCCGGTGGGCGGCGCACAGATCCTCGGTCAGCCCCGCCACCGAAACCCGGGTCGCAAAGCCCGGGGGATAGATCTCGTCGTCATCCGGGATGAAGACCAGATCGACCCCGGCGTCGGCGAGAACCCGGCCATCACCGGCCTCGTCGCGGGGATAGGCGGCCAAATCCTCCCCCGGGGAGAACTGCGGTGGGTTGATGAAAATGGTGGTGATGACCTTATCGCAATCGGCCAGCGCGCGGTCGACCAGCGCCATATGGCCCCGGTGCAGCGCCCCCATGGTCGGCACCAGGCCGATGCGCTCGCCCGCCCGGCGCCACGCCAGGGAGGCCTCGCGCAATTCAGCAATGGTGTGAACGGTCTGCAAACGGGGGGCCAATCAAGTTGAGCCGTCAGCCCGAGGCGCGCTTGGGCCCATCCTTGACCCCGAAACAGTGCTCATCGGCTGGAAACTTGCGGCTGCGGACATCTTCGGCGTAGGCCACGGCGGCGGCCTCGATGTCATGGGCGAGATCGGCATAGCGCTTGACGAACTTGGGGGTGAAATCGGTGAACAGGCCCAACATGTCGTCGGTGACCAGGACCTGGCCGTCACACGCCACCGACGCGCCGATGCCGATGGTCGGGATCTCGATCTCCATGGTGATGTCCCGCGCCAGGGGCTCGATAGTGCCCTCGATGACGACGGCGAAGGCGCCGGCTTCGGCCACCGCCACGGCATCGGCCTTGATGCGCGCGGCATCGCTCAGCGACTTGCCCTGGACCCGGTAGCCCCCCATGGTCTTGACCGACTGGGGCGTCAGCCCGATATGGCCAAGGACGGGAATGCCGCGTTCGGCCAGGAAGGAAATGGTCTCGGCCATGGCGACGCCGCCTTCGAGCTTGACCGCATCGCAGCCGGTTTCCGCCATCACCCGGGCCGACGAGCGGTAGGCGGCGTAGGGCGAGGCCTGATAGGACCCGAACGGCAGATCGACGACGACCGAGGCGTGGGCAGCGCCACGCACCACGGCGGCGCCGTGGTTGATCATCATGTCCAGGGAAACCCCGATGGTGGTGTCCATGCCGTAGAGCACCATGCCTACGGAATCGCCCA
The DNA here is from genome assembly GCA_965369885.1 of uncultured bacterium. Classification (GTDB taxonomy): domain Bacteria; phylum Pseudomonadota; class Alphaproteobacteria; order SMXQ01; family SMXQ01; genus JAZFWG01. The sequence goes on along the minus strand of CBDUSV010000034.1, from coordinate 7,429 downwards.
CCAACAGAAGATCCACGTGAGGGTCCAACAATCGCGCCATCGGCGTGGTGTAGGCGGTGAGCGACACGATGGGCTCGCCCCCCTTGCGGGCGGCGAGTTCGGGGATGGTCACCGGCTTTTTCCCAGTTGGCGTCGACACGGGCAATCTCCAGGGATCAATAGGCCGTTTTTGGCCTACGCCACCGGTGAAGGCAATAGCCAATTTCGCAACCGAGCCATGACGTCAGTCATTGGCCAGAGAATGGTCAGGACATCGGGGCTATTGGGCCATTATGATGGCCGCGATTATACCACCGAATTTCGCCGGAGCGCGGAAACATGCCGAGCCTTTTGCAGCCATTTCGAGGGGCCGCGCCCGCTACATGCCTGTGGCTGGCAACCGCCTTGGCGCTGGCGGCCTGTGCCCAGCCCTCCAATATTGCCCCCGCCCCCACATCGGGACTGGGCGATGCCGCCTTACGCCATATGGTGTCGGCGGCGAACCCGCTGGCGTCCCGGGCCGGTCTTGCGATCCTGCGCCGGGGCGGCAGCGCCATCGATGCGGTGATCGCCATCCAGATGATGCTGAGCCTGGTCGAGCCCCAGTCGTCCGGCATCGGCGGCAGCGCATATCTGCTGTATTACGACGCCAAGACCGGCAAGACCATCACCTATGACGGCCGTGAGGTCGCGCCTGGGGCCGCCACCGAACGGTTGTTCTTCGACGCCCAGGGCAAGCCGCGCCAACGCGGCGACATCCGCGCCGGCGGCCAGGCGGTGGGCGTCCCCGGCGTGCTGCGAATGCTGGAGATGGCGCACCGGCGCCATGGCCGCTTGGCCTGGGACAAACCGTTCGCCCCGGCCATCAAGCGCGCGGAGGACGGCTTTCGGGTGTCTGCGCGCCTTCACCGCACCATCAAACGCGACAGCCATCTCCGGAAATTCCCGGCCTTGCGGGCCTACCTGCTTGACCGCGATGGCCAGCCCCTGGCGGTGAACACCCTCCTTCGCAACCGGGCCCTGGCGCGGACGCTGAGCGCCGTGGCCATCGGCGGCGCCAAGGTTTTCTATGAAGGCGCCATCGCCCGCGACATCGCCGCCGCCGCCGCCAGCGCCAAGATCAATCCAGGCGTCATGACCGTGGCCGACATCAAGGCCTACCGGGCCAAGACGCGGCCCCCGGTGTGCGCGCCCTACCGGGTCTGGCTGGTCTGCGGCATGGGCCCGTCGAGCACCGGCGGCATCACCACCTTGCAGATCCTGGGCATCTTAGAACATTTCGATCTTGCCGCCCTCAAGCCCGGCTCATTGGCCGCGGTCCATCTGATATCCGAGGCGTCGCGCCTCGCCTATGCCGACCGCAACAGATATATCGGCGATATGGATTTCGTCGATGTCCCGGCCGCGGCCATGCTCGACCGCGGCTATCTCGCCAGGCGCGCGTCATTGATCTCGACGTCCAAAAGCATGGGCAGGGCCAAGGCGGGCAAGCCGCGCCTGAAGAAGGCCTGGCGCCTCGCCCCATCCGACGCGCCGGGTTTCCCGTCGACCAGCCATCTCAGTGTCGTCGACGGCGCCGGCAATGTGGCGGCGATGACCACATCGGTCGGCGACCGCTTCGGCTCGCGTCTCCTGGTCCGGGGCTTCATCCTCAACAACCAGCTCACCGATTTTTCGGTCAGGCCCAGAACCAAATCGGGTACCCCCAAGGTCAATCGCCCCGGCCCCGGCAAGCGGCCGCGCAGCTCGATGTCGCCGACCCTGGTGTTCGACCAAAACGGCCATGTGGTGCTATCGGTGGGCTCGCCGGGCGGCACCCGCATCATCGCCTATGTGGTCAAGACATTGATCGGCGTGCTTGATTGGGGCCTGGATATTCAGGCAGCCATCAGCCTGGCCAATCACACCAACCGCAACAACCAGACCGATCTAGAGCGCAATACCGGCCTGGCACGATTGGCCCCTGGCCTCAGGGCCATGGGCCACAAGGTCAGGGTCCGCAACCTGACCAGCGGCCTGCACGGCATCGCCATCAAGGCTGGACGCCTCACCGGCGGCGCCGATCATCGCCGCGAAGGGGTGGCAATTGGGGATTAGGGGGTGACTAGGGCGTGGCCAGCCTGGCGGCATCGTTGAGCGACCAGTCATAGCCCAGATAGGTGATTTTGGTGACCCGGCCCAAAGCCTTGGCCAATGCCGGGCCGCCATAGCGCCTTATGTGGGCGATCAGCCTGGCGTCTTCGCCGCCGAAATCATTGCGATACCATAGATACAGGCTGGAAACCCGGAGCCAGCCGCCGTCGGCGCGAACCCCACGGCGGTGATTGATGTAATCCCCGGCGGCGCGGTCGAGCATGTCCTCGATATTGCCGGCGGTGAAGGCGCGGGCCGGCAAATTGGGACAGCCCAGGGCGGCGCAGTTGACGGCGTAATGGATCCGGGGATCGCGCCAGATCGGACGCAGGATGCGGTGTTCGATATCGTCGAGGCTGAGCGCCACGCCGCCGATGGTGACCAACTTGGCCCCCCACGGCCCGACGGCTAACCAGCCCGGAGAGATGGCGATGTCACGGATGGATTTGACCGGGTAATGGTTAAGCACGGTCTCCACCGTCAAGGCGTTATAGAGGTTGATCCACAAGGCGAGCTGTTGGGAGCGCGCCAGGCGGTGAACCGGGACAGCGGCAAGGGTCGAAATATAGCGCCCGAGGGCGGCGCGGCCCGACGTGCTGACCCGGCCATAGGCGACCCGGTTGATGCCGTCTTCGCCTTGTATGAGATAACGATTGAGGAATTGATCCCACTTGCCGTGGTCGATTTTCAGGGTAGATGCCGGATCATGGGCCAGCCAATGGGACCACAATTCCGCCTTGGGCGCGGCAACCGCGCCGGGGATTGCCAAAGCCATCCCCAGCACCAACCCCGCCACCAGCCGGGCTGTTGTGCTCATCCGGGGGCGGTCCCGGACCCCTCGGCGCGCGCGCCCTCGGTGCCCCGGGCCTCGGGTGGGGCCGGCAGGATCAGGCGGAAGGTGGTTCCGGCGGCGCCGGTGGCCATGAGTTCGATGGTGCCGCCATGGGCCTGCATGATCTCGCGGGCAATGGCGAGGCCGAGACCGGTACCGCCGGGATGTCCCGAGCCGGCGAAGGGTTGAAACAGCTTCTCGCTGGCGACCGCCGGCAGGCCCGGTCCGTTGTCGACGATATCGATGAAGGTGACGTCCAAACCCGCGGCCGTGTCATTGACCGCCGTGACCACGACCTTGTCGGCCCCGGCCTCGACCGCGTTCCTCACCAGATTGACCAGGACCCGGAACAACTGATCACGGTCGGCATAGGCGTTGAGGGTTTCATCAACCTTGTTGACCAAGGCGCACGTGCCTTCCACCGCCGGCACCGCCGAAGCGCCGACATCGACGATCAAATCCCTGAGGCCGAAAAGGCTGGAATCGAGCGCCGGTTCGATGGTGGTGAAATTCAGCGTGTCGGTACAGAGCTTCACCGCCCGGTCGATGGCCTTGACCAGCACCGGGGTCGAACTCTTGACCTGGGGATCGTCGCTCAGGATCATGCGGTCCGAAACCAGGCGCGCCGTCGCCAGGATGTTGCGCAGATCGTGGTTGATCTTGGTCACCGCCTCGCCGAGGGTGGCAAGCCGCGCCTTTTGCTTCAACGCGTTGCGCAGCCCGGTCTGCATCGCCGCCAGTTCCCGTTGGGCGATGCCGACCTCGTCGCTACGGGTGCTGTCTCCGATCACCCGGGCTGGATTCTCGGGCTCGTCGCGAAACGCCACCATGGACGCGGTGATCCGCCGCATCGGCCACACCATCAGCGCCTGCAGGCTGAGATAAACCAGCGCCGCGGTTATGACGGAAATGAACACCGACAGCGCCATGATCCGCCGCGAATAGTCATACATCTGAAGTCGCATGGGGGTCTCGTCGAGGACCACCTCGACGATCACGCCGCTATCCTTGGGAGGCGGCCCCCGGACCCTGAGAACCCGGTTCTTGTTCTGGCCAAGGGTAATGAAAGCATCGGCGATAAGACCGAAGAAGGTCTCTTGGCGAAGATCGAAAACCGCATCGACCTTGGGCGGCATCTTGCCGCTGAGCATCAGGACCTTCGATTTCGGCCTCTGCAGGATGACGCCATGGGCGCCGACATGGTCGAGCAGCTTGCGCTCCAGCGCATCGCTGATCATGTTGTCGGGCGTGGCCTCGAGCGCCAGCGTCGCCAGGTGGGCGGCGGTGACGCGGTCCTGTAGGAAGACCAGGCGGAACCGTCCGATGGACGGCGCATAGATCAAAAATTCCGCCAGCATGACGAAGAAGATCGTCAGCACCAGAAGGCGCGCAGACAGGCCCGTCAGCAACGGGGGCATGCGGAGTTTCCGTTCGGCCATGACGGGAATCTACCCCAATGGGGCCCGCCCTGCCATCACCATAATCCCCCCGCGCCCAAGGCCGGCTGTCATGAAAAACGGCGCGAAACCGGGATTTCCGGCCTCGCACCGTTCAAAAATATCAGTCATCCGCGGGATTCCTTGCCACCGGGACGGCGGCAAGGGCGCGATTGCCGCTACTTCTTTACTTCTTTTTGGCGGCGCAGGGATTGCAGCCCTTCTTGGCGGCGCAGGGGTTCTTGGCAGCGCAGGGATTGCAGCCCTTCTTGGCGGCGCAAGGATTCTTGGCGGCGCAGGGGTTACAGCCCTTCTTGGCCTTACAGGGGCTACAGGCCGCGATCTGCACCGGCGCGTTGGTGTCAGGCGCGGCGATAGCGGCGGGAAGTGCCACCGCGGTGGCAACAGCGGCGATGCCGATGGCTGTCAGAGTTTTCTTGATCATCGAGGTCTCCTCGTATTGCGGTTAACCGTTATGTGAATTGTATTGTCGACGGCCAATTACACCAGTTGAGCCCCCCGATAGCGATTCACACTTGGTCAAATGCCTTCAACTTATCGTGATGCGGATGGCCGATAACAGGCCCAATTCCAGGCTTAATAGGCACAAATAGGGCTCGTATGTGGCCCGTATGGGGCCGGCTCAGCCCAGCTTCGCCAACAGCCGCACCAGGCGCCTGGTGCCCTCGCCAAACAGCTTGGCGGTATAGAAACTGCCGGCGGCGCGCTTGGAAATCTCGCCGAGAGTGGGATAGGGCGCGATGATATTGGCCATATCCTTGACGCTGAGCTTTTTCGCCAGCGCCAGCACCCAGGGCAGGATCAGCTCGCCGGCGTGCGGCGCGGCGATGCCGGCACCAAGAATGCGGCCCTTTTTGGTGGCGATCACCTTGATCAGGCCATCACCGGCGCGCTCGGTGCGGGCCCGGTCGTTCTCCGCCAAGGCAAAGCGTAGAATGCGGATATCGCCATGGCGGTCCCGGGCCTCATCGGCGCCGAGGCCCACGGCGGCAAGCTCGGGCGAGGTGTAGGTAACATGGGGAACGGCGCCGTGGTCGGCCTTGGCCGGCAGCCGGAACAGGGCGTTGCGGATCACGATGCCGGCATGGTAGCCGGCAACATGGGTGAATTGCGGCCCACCGGCGACGTCGCCGATGGCGAAGATGCGCTTGGCCGTGGTGCGTAGCCGGGCATCGACCTCGATGCCGCGCCGCGAATAGGCCACCCCGGCGGCTTCGAGCCCAAGATCGGCAACATTGGGCGCGCGTCCGGCGGCGACAAGAAGCCCGGAGCCTTCGATGCGGATGGTCTCGGAGCCTTTCTCGACCGTGAGCGCCACGCCGGCGCCCGACTTTTCGACCCCGGTGACCTTGGCATTTTCATGGATATCGATGCCGTCATCGGCCAAGCGGCGACGGACGATCTCGACCAGTTCCGGATCGTCGAGATTGAGGATCGACGCCATTTCCACCACCGTCACCCGGGCGCCGAGGGCGCGGTGGGCCTGGGCCATTTCCACCCCTATGGGCCCGCCGCCCATGACCAGGAGATGTTCGAACTGCTCTCGGCGCTCGAACAGGGTCTCGTTGGTCTCATAGGGGATGAGATCGATCCCGGGGATCGGCGGCACCAGGGGGCGCGAGCCTGTGGCAATGACGAAACGCCGCGCCCGGATCTCATTGCCGCCGGCCTCGAGAAGGTCAGGGGCGGTGAACCGGCCCGGCGCCTGGATCACCCGGACGCCGAGGCCCTCGAAGCGCTCCACCGAATCGTGGGGCGCGATGTCGGCGATGACACCTTGGACATGGTCCATGACCCGGGCGAAATCGACCTCGGGCTCGCGGGCGGTGATGCCGAAGCGGCCGGCATGCCGGATTGTGGTGGCGACGTGGGCGGCGGCAAGCAGGGCCTTGGACGGCACGCAGCCATAATTGAGGCAGTCGCCGCCCATCTTGCCCTTCTCGATAAGAACGCAACTGGCGCCCATCTGGGCGGCGCCCGCTGCCACCGAGAGGCCCCCGGACCCGGCGCCGATCACGCAAATATCCGCTTTCACCTCTTGCGCCATGTCATTCCGCCACGTTCATCCGGCCAAAACGGTTATGAATTCGCCGTGGGTTCGTTATCGTCGCCGGCGCGGTGGCTAAATCTTGCAAATAACCGTGGGAAAACCCGTTTTCCCAGCACTGGGAGCAGGGCCAAAACCGCCAGGCCGGCGATCGGGATGAGGATGTCAGGGGTGAAGATGACCCCGAGATCGGGCGTTTTGCCCGACGCGAACACGGCGCCGAGGCCGGTGCCGACACTGGCATAGACGAAGGTTCCCGGAATGATGCCGAACAAGGTTCCGGTCACATAGGTCCGAAGCGGCACGCCGAGGAACGCCGGCACCAGATTGACCAGCCAGAAGGGGAAGACCGGGATCAGGCGCAGGAACAACAGATAGCTGAGGGCGTTTTCCTGAAAACCGGTCTCCATCTTCTGCAAGGCCGGCCCGGCGCGACGGCGCAGGCCATCACCCATGGCGGTGCGCGCGGCGAGGAAAAGCGCGGTGGAGCCGATGGTCGCGGCGATGACCACATAAAACGTGCCAAGCGCGGTGCCGAACAGGAAACCGGCGGTAATCGTCATCAACGCCCCGCCCGGCACCGAAAATGCGATCGCCACCGCATAGCACGCCATGAATGCCAGCACCGCCATGACGCCATAATCGGCCACGAAGGCCAACAGGTCGCCGCGATGGGCGCTGAGGGTCTCGAACGACAAATAGCGGTTGAGGCCCAAGGCGAAGAAGGCCGCCAGGCCGGCACCGAGTATGACCAATGGCACCACTCGGCGCATCAATCCGTTCCTATCACGGGTCTGGTCCAGGGAGTGGCCCAGCTTGTGGCCCAGCATGTGGCCATGAGCATTATTTGCATTCTCGGCTAAATCTTGCATTTTCAAGCGCTTTTCGTCAAATCAGGAAAGAAATAGGGTCCCGGCTCTCTGACTTGGCGGATCAATTCCGACAAGCCAGCGCCATAACCCTTTATGAATACACAACCTG
>CBDUSV010000033.1:0-15867 GCA_965369885.1 uncultured bacterium | reverse complement strand
TGGCCGGCCCGGCGTCACCATCGCCGAGGTCAAGACCATGATCGGCGACGGCATCGCCAAGCTGGTCGAACGGGGCTTCATCGCCACCGGCGCGCCATTGGCCGCCGATGAGCTCGCCGCCGCCGCCCGCCAAATGGAGGAGCTTTACACCACCGCCGCGCCATCCGAGCTATACCCCCGGGTGTTGGAAACCTTGGACCGGCTGCGCCAGCGAGGCTGCAAGCTCGCGGTCTGCACCAACAAGCCGCTGGCGCCGGCGCTTCAAATCCTCGATGGCCTCGGCATCCGCGATTATTTCGCCTCGGTGGTCAGTGGCGACAGCCTCGGCGCCCGCAAACCGAATCCGGCGCCGCTTCGGGCCATCCTCGATGAGCTGGGAACCACGCCGGCGAGCGCGGTGATGGTGGGCGACAGCGCCATTGACGTGATCACGGCCAAGGCCGCCGGCGTCACCGTCATCGCGGTCTCTTACGGCTATGCCAGGGGCCCGGTGGGGGCCCTCGGCGCCGACGGCGTCATCGCCAAGTTCTCCGATCTGCCCATAGCCGTCGCCGCGCTGGGTTTCGAATAGGGCTAGCGCGGGTTGGCCAGGATGGCTGCGTCGATGGCGGGATCGATGGCGCCGCCGATGCCGGAGGGCTTCACCGCGGCGTGGTTGAGGTGGATCATGACGCTACCGTGGTGGGTCTCGCCCTCGAAGCGCACCGGCACCGGCGGCACGCCGGGTTTGGGGCGGGCGATCCACACCTGGAAGTTCCACATGCCGTGGCCGACATCTTCACTGTCATTCCAGAAATTGGTGTAACGCCTTTTCTTCTTGAAGCCATGGATGCGGTCCATGGTGAAGCTGCAGCGCCGCGCCGGGCCCTGGAAGATCGAAAGCCGGGACGCATCGACCAGATCCGCCCCCTCGTCGGCGAAAGCCAGGTCATAGCGGCGCTTGCCGTCGAAGACGCGGATGGTGCCGCCGCAACTCCCCGCCCGGGCCAGCTGGGTGATGGCCCTGAGGGCCGCGGTCAGGGGATCGACGGTGAGGCGGATCATCTCCGGCGGCAGCGGCCGGCGTTGGCCTCGCGCCTTGCGCGGCGGCGTGCGTTCGAGCCGGTAGGCGCCACCGCCGAAAAAGTCAAGCCGCCGCCCCCGCGCCCTGCCGCGCCACTGCGAGGCGCTGACATAATGCTGGGGCCGGTAGCCATCCCCTTGGCGCTGGCCGGTGGCCTTGGCGTGGCTGGTCCAGGAGAACAGAAAATCGATCAGGCCCCTGGTTTGTCCGGCGGCGGTGGCGCGGTAGCGCGGCCCGTCCTGGGTAACATCCACGGTCGCGGCCAGGGCATGAAGGCCACCGATATAGATGTCATAGCCCAGCGAAAGGGTCTCGCCCTGGGCCACTGTGTTGACCGGCGCAGGCTCCGCCGCAACGGCCCAAGGCATTGCCGAAAAGCCCAGACCCAATGCCAGGGCCAACGACAGCGCCAGCGCCGATAAAGTTTTCCGCCGATGCGGTTTCATCATCCCCATAACCACCACAAGACCGCGCATGACCACCGAAGATGGCATATCCACCCAGGATCATAGGGAATTTTGCCAGAAAGAACTAGGCGGCGGATTGTTCTGCTTGCGGCGTTTTGGCCTGCGCCGCCGGCATTGCCAGGGGCAGCCACAGGCACATCTCGGTGCCTTGGCCGTCTTCGGTCGCAACCTCGATGCCGCCGCCATGCTGGTCGATGATCTGCTTGACCACGGAGAGGCCAAGGCCGACGCCGAAGCCCTTGGTGCTGAACAAGGGCTCGAAGATCATGGGCAAAACATCGTCGGGAATGCCCGGGCCTCCGTCTTGGAAGCGAATCTCGACGCGGTCATGTTTGAGCCCGGTGCGGATGGTGAGTTGCCGCTCCTCTGCGGCGCCACCTTTGCCACCCTCGCCGGTCATGGCCTGGCAGGCATTTTCGTAAAGGTTGATCACGGCGCGGCGCAGACGGTCGCTGTCAAGGGCAACCGTTATCCCAGGCGCCGCAAGATCACGGATGATGCCAACTCCCTCGGGCACCGTGAGTTCATCGAGCAGCTCCGCGAGCCAATCATCGATCAGGGTGGTGTCGAGCTTGAGTTCGCTGCCGCGGGTGAAGTCGAGCAGCTCCTCGATGATGCGGTCGCACCGTGTGATGCCGCGCTCGACCCGGTCGGCGGCCCGTTCAATGCGGGGATCGAGGTCTTTCAATGAGTTGCGCACCAGATAGAACGAGGTGCGGATGACGCCCAAGGGATTGCGCAATTCATGACTGACGGTGCCGGTCAACCGGCCAAGCGTTGCCAGGCGTTCGCTTTTCAGCAGTTCGCCCTGGGCGGCTTGAAGTTCCTTGGTGCGTTCTTCGACCTTTTCCTCGAGGCTTTCATTCAATTGCCGGACCTGGTCTTCGACCCGTTTGCGCTCGGTGATGTCGGTGTAGGTGGTCACATAGCCACCATGGGGCATGGGCTCGCGGCGGGCGAAGACGACCGTTCCGTTCGGCATTGTTCGCTCCAACTGAGCCCCGGCGGTACCTGAGCGGCGTGACTTTTCCCGTTCGCGCACATGGTCTTCCACGTCACCCGGCCCGTAATAACCGCGTTCGGCCTGGAATCGAACAATATCCTCCAAGGGTGCGCCAACCCAAACCAGTTCCTTCGGCAGGTCCATGAATTCGATGTATTTCGTATTAAAGGCGAGCATCTTGAGGTCCGCGTCGTACACAACGATGCCTTGGGACATGTTCTCCAAGGAGGCCTCGAGCAGGGTGGACTTTTCCTCCAGCCCCTTGTTGAGTTTGTGGACCTCGTCCTCGGCACGCTTGCGTTCGGTAATATCCATGTAAGTCACGACAAAACCGCCGTCGGGCATGGGGTTGCGGTTGAACTCGATGATGCTGCCATTGGGCCCGGGTTGTTCATGTTGGCTGAAGCACTCGCCGTCGCGGACCCGTTGCAAGCGGGTGCGCACGAACTCCTCCTCGCCGCCCTGGTGGTCACGGGATTTGAGCCCGGCATTAAACTGCAGCACGTCCTCCCAAGTCGTCCCTATGTGGATAAACCCGGGTGGAAATAAACTGAGATCAAGGAAATGCTGATTGTAGGCGACGAGCTTGAAAGCGGCGTCAAACACGGCGAAGCCCTGGGACATGTTCTCGAAGGTGGTCTCCAGCAACGTTGATTTTTCGTCCAATGCCAGTTCGGTTTTCTTGTGTTCGAGGGCTTCGGCGTGGCTGGCCAACGCCGCCATTTCCCGGTAGCGATAGAGCAAGACCGCCGACACCCAAATGGCGAACAGCGCCAATCCCCGGTTGGTCAACACAATCCAACCAACGCCACCCGGTGGCGAATAGAGATAGCCCACGACGGTCAGGACCGTCGCCACGGCGGCAAGGACAAAGATATATGGGCGCCATCGGGCCCTGAGCCCGAGCAGCACCAGGGCGACATAGGGAACACCGGCGGCGACCCCCAGCGGCAGGGCGAGATCGAACAGCAGCACCGCGAAGGCGAGCCCGAAAGTCAGGACATAGAGGACTGGACTTTCCGCTTTGAACGCCATCGTTCCCTCGCCTCAGCTTGTGCCCTTGGATAGGGGGTTCTTGAAAAACCGGTAACCGTTGCGCCCCTTGTTCTTGACCTCATACATGGCGGTATCGGCGTTGCGGGTGAGTTCATCCGTGGTCTCGCCGTCATCCGGATAGACCGAAAACCCAAGGCTTATACCGATGGTACAGTTGGTGTCATCGATCTTGATCGGCTGCGTGACCGTGGCCAGGATTCTTTCCGCCACCCTTTTCAAGTCGGACCGGCCGTTGGCCTCCTCGATGATGATGATGAACTCGTCGCCGCCGACTCGCGCCACGGTGTCGACGGAGCGCACCGACGACAGCAGCCTGGTCGCCACCACCTTGAGGACCGCATCCCCCATCTCGGGCCCATGGCTGTCATTGATGGGTTTTAATTTGTCGAGATTCACCATGCCGACACCGAATTTTCGCCCGAAACGCTTTGCCCGGCTGATTGTGCGCTCTACGCGGCTAAGCAGCAGATTGCGATTGGGCAGTCCGGTCAAGGCATCCTGGTGCGCCATCCGGTGGACGCGTTGTTCGGCCATTTTGCGATCGGTGATGTCCTCTACGATGGCGGCGATGCGGTAAATCTTGCCGGCCTGGTTCCTGACCGGAAATGCACGTTCGCAAAGCCAGCGCATGGTGCCGTCGGGCCGGTGGATACGGTATTCGAGTTCATGCTCATCGCTGGGTGGCGCCGCCAGCGCCTTGGCGATTTCGCTGCGGTCCTCGGGATGGACCGCGGACAGGAACGACTCGCGGTTGGCGAATAGCTGATCGCAGGGCCGTCCCCAGACATCGGCGAAGGCCGGGGAGGCATAGAGAATGGCGCCATTGTCGATATCCTTGATCCAGAACACCTCGCGGATGTGATCGACCACTTGGCGAAGTTGCTCTTCCCGCCTGCGCAACGACGCCACCAGCCGGCGCTTTTCACGTTCCATGAGTTGATCGGCGATATGGTGGTCCAGCACCTCGATGAGTTTCGCCGGGTCCATCGGCTTATAGAGGTAATCGTTGGCGCCCTTGCGCACCGCCTGCACCGCGCTATCGGTCTCGGCAAAAGCGGTCATCATGATGCAGACGATGCCGGGAATGCGCTTTTGCAGGCCGGGGACCAGGTCCAGACCATTGGCCTGGCCGAGGCGGATATCGAGCAGCGCTACGTCGGGCCGGAAGGTTTCGGCGATGGCCTGGGCGCTTTCGGCATCGTTTGCGGTCTTGACCGAATAGCCGTTGAGGCTGAGCAGATCATCGAGGGAACGGAGGATGTCGTCGTCATCATCGACGATGACAACGCGGTGATCGCAGCCGCCTTGGGGCTCCACTTCGCTGGCGAGTAGCGTTGCCATTCAGCAAACTCCCCTTAAGCGGTTCGTGTGCGGGCGGCCGGGAAGGTGACTGTCACGGTGGTGCCGACGCCATCAACGCTCACGAAATCGAACGTGCCGCCATGGACCTCGGTCAGAATCTTGCTGAGCGGCAGGCCAAGGCCGGTGCCTTCATGCTTGCGCTCGAATTGGCTCTCGACCTGGCTGAAAGGCTCGAAGGCCTTGTTGAGATCATCGGCCGAGATGCCGATACCGGTGTCCTTGACCTCGATGGCAATGCCGCCATTGGCCGCAAGCTCGGCGGTGACCGTGACTTTGCCGTCCGCCGGGGTGAATTTGACGGCGTTGCTCATCAGGTTGAGAAGGATCTGTTTGACGCGGCGCTTGTCGCCATGGAGCATGGGCAGACTGGGGGACAGCTTTTTGTGAAGTTCGACATGGCCTTCCTTCGCCCGGCCCGATATCAGCCGCAAACAGCTTTCCACCAACGCGGCAAGGTCGAAATCATCCTCTTTCAGATCCACCTTGCCGGCTTCGGCCTTGGCGATGTCTAAGATGTCATTGATGATGCCGAGAATGTGGCTGCCGCTGTCATGGATATCGCGCGCATATTCGGCGTAATGGGCGTCACCGATGGGCCCGTACATGCCGTCGCGCATGATTTCGGAAAATCCGATGATGGCGGTGATCGGTGTGCGCAGTTCGTGGCTCATGGTGGCGAGGAACGCCGACTTGGACTGGTTTGCCTGTTCCGCCACCAGATTGGCCGCGATCAGGTTCTTTTCGGTCTCCTTGCGGCCGGTGATGTCGCCGACCGAACCCGCCATGCGGTAGGCGCGGCCGGTCTCGTCAAACAGCGCCAAGCCGCGATCGAGCACCCAGCGGTAGGTCCCGTCCTTGCCACGGACCCGGTATTCGCATTGAAAGACATCCGTTGAGCCCTTGAGATAAGCCCTCATGGCCTGAAGGTAGGTTTTGATGTCGTCGGCATGGATGTGGGTGATCCATACCCCGGCCCGAATATTGGGACTTTCGGTGACGGTGCCGAGAATATCGTGAAGCCGGGGCGAGAGATAAACCATGCCATTGGCGATGTCCCAGTCCCACAGCCCTTCGTTGGAGCCTTCGGCGGCGAGGGCATAACGTTCCTGGCTTTCCTTAAGCGCGGCGACGGCACCGTCCTTTTCCCGTTGCAGGCGCTGGATCTGCAGATAGCGCTCCAGGGTATGGACCAGGGCTGCGGGGTCCAGGGGCTTAAAAAGATAATCGTCGGCGCCGTTGCGCAATGCCTGCACCGCATTGTCGGTTTCGGCATAGGCGGTCATCATGACGCAGATGATGCCGGGGATCTGCTGCTTCAACACCGGCACCAGGTCGACGCCATTGGCGCGGCCAAGGCGGATATCCAACAAAGCCAGATCGGGTTGGAAGTCCTCGGCGATGGTCTTGGCGCTTTCGGCATCGCCCGCCGTCACGACGCTAAAGCCGTTGGTTTCCAGCAGATCCTTGAAGGATTCCAGGACGTCGGGGTCGTCATCGACGATGACGATGCGAGATTCCTCGGCATCGTCAAAGAACTGCTTCTTCATGGGAGCAGTCAAAATCACGAGAAATACCTCAAAGTCACACCTCGGTGGTTTAGGCCCTTGGGTAACGGGACAAGCGATTTGCCGTCACAGAGCCATTCAGTCCCAGACCACGCATGCGCCATGAGGATCCGCCAGATCCCCAAGCCGCTGAAAAACACGGATGCACTTTAAAATGATTTAATTCATTCACGCTTAACAAGTGGTTAACGAATCACCCCCGGGCCGCGGCCGCGGCCTTGCTTGACAGCCATCTTGCCGCCACCTTATATGGTCGCCATATGGCCGCGCCCCGGGAATCTAGACCCGAAACAAGACCCAAGGCGCCGGCCCCATCCCCGATCATGATTGGGGGCGCTTAGCTCAGCGGGAGAGCACCGTCTTCACACGGCGGGGGTCACTGGTTCAATCCCAGTAGCGCCCACCATTTCTTGCGGAATATTCCATATTTCGGATGTTCCAGGCCGGAATCAGCCCTGCTATTGGCCAGGCCGAGGGATTTGCGCTAAACTTCACCGCTTCCAGATGGCCATATGCGGTTTGCGACATGTTTATGTATCCGATACCCGCCCGCCCGCCCGAATGTGAAGAACAGCCGGTCTATGGCTGGGTCGGGGGGGTGTTTTCCGATGAGGAATTGCGAGAAGTCAACGCCCTGGCCCTATCCATACCGCCCCAGGACGTGGTCGTCGGCACCCAGCGCCAGGTCAAGCCCGAATATAACCGCAGCGTCGTGCGCTGGATCGAGCCGTCCGCCGATACCGATTGGATCTACAACCGCATCACCACGGCGATCGCGGCGCTCAACGCCAAACACTACCGATACGACCTCATTGGCCTTGACGAGCCGCTCAATTACCTGACTTACTCGGAAGAGGTTAAGGGCCACTACTTCTGGCACGTCGACACCGGTGATAATTTCCGCAAACTGTCGGTCTCCATGCAGATGACCGACCCCGCCGAATATGACGGTGGCGAGGTCGAGATCAACGCCTCGGGCAAGCCGGAAACCCTGCCCAAGGAGCAGGGCAAGCTGATCATGTTTCCGTCCTATCTGATCCACCGGGTAAAACCGGTGACCCGGGGGGCGCGCTCGGCCCTGGTGGCGTGGAGCGTGGGCCCACCCTTCCGCTAGGACTTAATCCCTATTATCTCCCTCATTCACCCCTGACCGGTTGCCTGTCAGCCCCCCGGCCGGCCATGGCCGAAATTATGGTTAACGAAAGCTTGACCGCCAGGCACGGCACCCGGTCGCCACTGGTAACAAGCAGCCTTAAAGACCGCAGTTAATGGCGCTTAACTGAATATTTAAACTTTACCGGCACAATGTAATGAGAGTGATTGCTGGGTCTGTCTTTTTGGCTCGGCTCCTCGAAAAAGGCTAACCACCGGTGACGGTGGGTCGCAAAACTTCCGGTCTGGCGATTGTGTCAGATAGCGGGGTTACCGAAAGGAGATCGATATGCCCAGCGACTTGAATCCCCACAACTATCCGGTTGACCGTCCTCACCAGGACGCGTCTTCCCTTACGTCCAAGGCCCTTCCGACAGGGGTCTCGAACGAGATTTCGGCCTCGAATCAATTGTCGAGCCATTCCGAACCCCCGGCCACGCCCACCCGTGCGATCGGCCCCACCGGGGAACCGCTGACGCTGGAAACCCTGCCGTCGCCCAATACCAAGCGTTGGGTGATCCGCCGCAAGGCGGAGGTGGTCGCCGCGGTCCGCGCCGGGCTTATCAGCATGGAACAGGCCTGCGAGCGTTATATGCTCTCGGTGGAAGAATTCCTGTCCTGGCAATGCCTGGTCGAAAGCCACGGCATTCTTGGGCTCAGGACCACCAGGCTCCAGCACTACCGGGGTGACAAACGCACCGCCACTTAGGGACCGTCCCTCTGCCCACGGTCCCGGCGCATCTAGGCATCCGGGGCCACCACTTGGGGCGGCGGGCCCAACGGGTGCCCCGCCCCTGGATACGTGGGGGAATTTGCCGAGGCTATCGGTGGGTTATTTTTTCTGCGCCCGGGTGACGATGACCCGCCTCTTGCCGCGTTTGACCAGATAACCGCCCCAGGGAATCGTCAGTTTCCCCCCCTTGACCAGGGGTTCCAAAGCCTTGCCGATCAAATCCGCATTCTTGTCGACGGTGGCCTTGGTCGTTGTCCCTTCCTTGGCAAGCCAATCGGCAAAAGCCTTGGCGCCGATGTCATCGCCAACGGATTTCTTCAGCGCGTTGAGCTTGCGAAGCTGTCCCTTGGTCAGAGCTTTTTGATCAACTTTTCGATTGGGTTTGCGTGCCATTCTTCAAATTCTCCCTAAAAAAAATTCGCATTAATATTTTATTCTCGTCCGTTATAATTGACCGCAACGGTGATGTAAACTTCTCTTGCAACTTTTCAGCAAGGTAGCCCGAAAACCCGCGATTACAGCCATAAAATATAAGGCCGATGCCGTGATGGGACGCCCATCCCATGAGAGATCGACACCAATATCTCTGCTCTCCCAGGGGTAAATTTCAAAGCTATTTCTCCTCAAAGGTGGCAAAACTTTCGCCAAACTCCGCACAAGCTTGCGGCAAAACGGTGAAGGGTTTTGATACATAACCCACCAAAATTCCCAGTTCCTCACCCCCGCCACACCTCACCTCAATACAGATTAATCACCGGGCAAGCACTGGGCGCGGCGTATCCGGTCACGACTATGTGATCAGGCGTGATTTGAGCGCGGCCGCTCCGCCGCATAGTCTGTCGGCGCTTAATGATATTGCCTTTGGCCTACGAGCCGTCGTTCCTCACTCTCCCTGCCCCTAGTCCTCCCCCAAAGGAGTGGGGACGTCCCAGAACGGTTCGTAGGCCTTCCCTTTTCAAAGGGCAGGCCCGTCCGCGGTGTTGCCGCGGATCTCTCCCAGGGGCTGAAAGTGGCTAAAAAGGGTGGATGCCAAGGTTATATACCAGGCATCCACCCTTTTTTTATCGTCTGATACGGGATTTAGCCCAGTTTTCCGGTCCAGTCGGGTGGATTGGAATTCTTGACCGCTTTGGCGCTTTTGACCAATTCCTTGATGGCGCCGGTAATCGGCAAGGACAAGCCGGCCGCATCGGACATCTTGGACACGATCTGCATGTCCTTGAGCGCCCAGGTGAAGGTGATCATGTCCCAATCCTCCAACGCCGCCGAATTGCCCGAGCTCATGAGCAGGGCCTCGCGCAGTTTCGGCAGCTTGATGCCGGTGCTTTGCGCCAGTTGGGCCGCCTCGATCAGGGCGACGCCGTTAACCCACAGCAGGAAATTGTTCATGGTCTTGGCGACCTGGCCATGGCCGATACGGCCGACATGGACGATGTCCGACGAGAAGGCCGAATAGACCGGCTTGGCCCGCTTGACCACCGCCGCCTTGCCGCCGAACAGGGCCAGCAAGGTGCCGTCGTCCGCCGCCCAGCCGCCGCGGCAGATCGGCGCATCGAGGAAGTCGATGCCTTTCTTGCGCGCCAGGGCGTCAAGCTGCTGGACGGTATCGGGCGCCACGGTAGACGACACCACGATGACCGAACCCTTGCGCATGGTGCTCAACAACCCGTTCTTCCCCGCCACAACGTCAAGAACCTCATCATCGAAGCCGACGGCGATGATGACGAATTTCACCGCCTTGCCCAGCGCTGCCACCGATGCCACCGACTTGGCGCCGAGCGCCTTGGCCTTGCGGATCTGGGCCTTGTTGATGTCGGTGACGGTGACCTTATAGCCCGCCCCAATCATGTGCCTGAGCATGGCAAGCCCCATGCGCCCGGGGCCGACGAGTCCCACCGCTTCTAGTGTCACGGCCATGTCATATTCTCCTTATTTATTGCTATGGGATTGATGTTACGGACTTTTGCATCTGGATGGCGGCCAAATCCGCGAGATTGTTCAGAATTATTAGATTTCTAACGAATTTCGTTGCGCGGGGTCCGCCGCTCGTCTAAAATTTTGGTCTTAACCGGCCAAAACAATCGCCGACACGGCTCCGAGTGTAGCCGGGACATGGTCTCGGGTCGCGGTATTTTTCTTATTTAGGGGAGAGAATCATGACCGTCATCGATGCTGACGCCCACGTTCAGGAAACCCTATACAGTTGGTCATTCATGGACGAATCCGAGCGCAAATACACCCCCATGGTCGTCGCCCAGGTCTCGGGCGACGAGATGCACGGCAATCAGGGCAACATACAAAAAGAATTCTGGGTGATCGATAAGCGCATTCACGCCAAGGAGGCCAATGTCGGCATGGAGACCAGCGTCGAATCCCGCGAGATGACGGATGTCTCCGCCCGGCTCAAACATATGGACGAACTCGGAATCGACATCGCGGTGCTGTATCCGACCCTGTTCCTCCGGCCTCTAACCCAGAATCTCGATCACGAGCTCGCGCTGTACAAAAGCTACAACCGCTGGCTCGCCGAGATTTGGAAGCAGGCGCCGAAACGTCTGCCCTGGGTGGCGATGCCGCCGCTCTATTCCATGGACAAGGTCGCCGACGAGCTGAAATTCGCCAAGGACAACGGCGCCTGCGGCATCTTCATGCGCGGGCTTGAATGCGAACGGGTGGTGTCCGACAGCTATTTCTACCCCTTCTACGAGGCCGCCCAGGAGCTCGACCTGGCGCTCTGTTTCCATTCCGGCGTCAACAGTTTCCTCGCCCATGAACAATACCGTTTCGCCACCGGCTTCAACCGCTTCAAGCTCGCCACCGTCGGCGCCTGCCACGAACTCCTGATGAAGGGGGTGCCGGAAAAGTTTCCCGCCCTCCGTTGGGGTTTCGTCGAAATCAGCGCCCAGTGGATTCCCTACGTCCTCAATGATCTCGAGATCCGCCTGCGCCAGAACGGAAAGCAGATATCGAAAACCCCCCTTGCCGATAACAACATCTATGTCGCGGTCCAGGTCACCGACGATCTGGCCACCGTCGTCGAGAGCGCCGGCGAGGACAATCTGATGATCGCCACCGATTACGGCCACTATGACACCTCGGCGGAGATCGAGGCCTTTCGCCTGATCCGCGACGACGGCAAGCTCGACGCCCACATCGTCGATAAGATACTTGACGACAACCCCCGGGCACTCTACGCCCTCGACTGACGGTTCGAGATTAGCTCCCCTATCCGCGCCATGGCGCAAAAGGCCAGGGCCTAGCTCGGCTATCGCCGACGCGGCTCTGTGTACCCGGGGCATGGTCTTGGCCGCGGTTTTTCTTATTTTGGGGAGTGTAACATGGCCACCATCGATGCCGACGCCCACGTTCTGGAAACCCCCTACTCTTGGGAGTTCATGGACGAATCCGAGCGCAAACACACCCCCATGGTGGTCGCCCAGATCTCGGGAATCGAGGTTCGCGGCAATCAGGGCAACATACAAAAAGAATACTGGGTGATCGACAACCGGATTCACGCCAAGCAGGCCAATGTCGGTTTGGAGACCAGCGTCGAATCCCGCGAGATGGAAGATATCTCGGCCCGGCTCAAACATATGGACGAGCTCGAAATCGACGTCCAGGTGCTCTATCCGACCCTGTTTCTGCGGCCCATAACCCAGAATCTCGAATGCGAGCTGGCGCTGCACAAAAGCTACAACCGCTGGCTCGCCGAGATTTGGAGAAAGTCACCGAAGCGTCTGCGCTGGGTGGCGATGCCGCCGCTCTATTCCATGGACAAGGTCGCCGACGAGCTGAAATTCGCCAAGGACAACGGCGCCTGCGGCATCTTCATGCGCGGGCTTGAATGCGAACGCATGCTGTCGGACAGCTACTTCAACCCGCTCTATGAAATCGCCCAGGAGCTCGACCTGGCGATCTGTTTGCATTCCGGCACCAACAGTTTCTCCACCCATGAACAGTTCCGTTACGACACCGGGTTCAACCGCTTCAAGCTCGCCACCGTCGGCGCCTTCCACGACCTGCTGATGAAGGCGGTGCCGGAACAGTTTCCCGCCCTCCGTTGGGGCTTCGTCGAACTCAGTGCCCAGTGGATTCCCTACGCCCTCAATGACCTGGAGATCCGCCTGCGCCGGATCGGCCGGCCGATATCGAAAACCCCGTTTGCCGACAACAACATTTACGTCGCGGTTCAGGTCACCGACGATCTCGCCACCATCGTCGAGCACACCGGCGAAGACCATCTGGTGATCGGCACCGATTACGGCCACCACGACACCTCGTCGGAGATCGAGGCCTTGCGCCTGATCCGCGACGACGGCAAGCTCGACGCCCATGTCGTCGACAAAATGCTCGACGACAACCCGCGCGCGCTCTACGCCCTCGACTGACGGCCCCTCCACCCTTAAGCCGCCGGTCTATTCCGGATTTCCTTCGCTGGCGGCGGTGATGGAAGCGGCCTGTCTTGCGATCCACGCCCCGGCGATGAAGCAGAACACCCCACCGGTGGCGAGGGCGAGGCGAAGACCGATATAATCGGACAAATACCCCATGAAAAGAGCGCCGAGCGCCGGCCCACCCCTGAACGTTACGGCGTAAAGGCTCATGACCCGGCCGCGCATGGCGCCATCGACCGCGTTTTGCATCACCGTTTGGGTGCCATTGCCGCCCACCGACATCGCAGCACCGGCGATACAGGCGAACGGCAGGGCAAACCAGAACATATCGGTGGCAACAAAGGCGAGCAGGGCTGCGCCGGACACGAAGATGCTGGCGATGGTGACATGGGTCAGCCCCATGACGGTGCCACGCTGGGCCAGCCACAGCGCCGCGCTGACGGCGCCCAAACCGACCGCCGCGGCCAGTAGCGCCAAGCCTTCCGGGCCACGGTCGAAAACAGCATCGGAGACACCCGGCAACAATTCGAGAAACGGTTTGACGCTGAATGCCAAGGCGGTGATGAGCAGCAACATCGGTCCAATGCCGGGATGGGTGCGGACATAGCGCAAGGCCTCCACGGCGTCGCTGAACATGCTTCCCCTGGACCGGCGTTTGGGCTCCCACTCCACCAGTTTGATTTGTAAAAGCGCCACCATGAAAAACAGGAAGCTCACGGCATTGAAAGCGAAGGCCGCGCTGGCGTCCCACAACGACAGGATCACGCCGCCAACCGCGGGACCGGTAAAACGGGAGATGTTGAAAGCCGCGGAATTCACCGCAATGGCCGAGGTCAGGTCTTTGCGCTCCACCAGGTTGGGGATAACCGCCAGACGGATACCGGCGGAGAACGCCGTCGAGGTGCCGAGGAAAAATGTCAGTCCCAACAACGACCAGATATCGATCAGATCCAGCACCGTGAGGACACACAGCGCCACCGCCTGGACCATGGCCAAGCCTTGAAATATCACCAGCATGCGAAGGCGGTCGAAGCGGTCGGCCAGGATGCCGGCCAGCGGCGTCAGAATTATGGTCGGGAACAGATCCGCAAATGCGATCATACCGAGCCAGGTACCCGAGTGGGTCATTGTCCAGGCCAACCAGCCGACAGCGATGCGCTGGGCCCACATGCCGAGCAACGAGAGAACATTGCCGAGCTCGTAGATGCGGAAATTACGCTGGCTGAGGACGCTGGAGATGCTGGAGAAATCAAAGATACCGGCCATCAATTTAACTATAGACCCTGGCCCGGCAATTGCTAACCCTGGCCGATGGCATATGATGGGCGCTGCGGTTATGGACATGTCATGGGACAACCGAACCAATGACCACACCGGCCCCGGCCGAGCTGATCGACCCTATTCGCGCCATCGCGAAAATGGCGGGCGAGGTCATCATGCGCTATTACGAGAGCGGCTTCGAGGTTCGCGGCAAGTCCAACAACACACCCGTCACCGACGCCGACGTGGCCGCGGAAAATCTCATCCTCGCCGAGCTGTCCCGTCTCACGCCGGATGTCCAGATTATCTCGGAAGAAGCCGCGGCGGCGGGCCACATGCCCGAAGCCGCCGAGCTGTTCTGGTCCGTCGATCCGCTTGACGGCACCAGGGAGTTCATCAAACACAATGGCGAATTCGCGGTGTGCATCGGCCTGGTGCGGGACACCCGGCCGGTATTCGGCGTTATCCACGGCCCCGCCATTGGCAAGACCTACAGCGCCGCCGGCCCTGGCACCGCCAAGTGCCAGGAGCGCGATGGGGCGCCATATGCCATCACCGCCCGCCCGGCGCCGGAAGGCGGCGTCACCGTGATTACCAGCCGCTCCCACCGGGACAGCCGCCGGCTCAAGGACTATCTCGCCGATGTCGAGGTCTTCTCGCGCAGCTACATGGGCTCGGCCCTAAAATTCGGCCTCCTGGCTTCGGGCGAAGCCGATCTCTATCCCCGTTTCGGCAACACCTGCGAATGGGATACCGCGGCGGGCCAGGCCATCCTGGAGGGCGCCGGCGGCAGCGTCGTCACTTTCGACGGCGCGCCCTTGCGCTATGGCAAGCCCGAATGCCTCAACCCCGGCTTCGTCGCCAGCGGCGCGCCGCGCTCATGACCGCAATCCTCAAAGACATGGCGCCCGAGGCCCTGGCCGCCGCCATTGAAAACAACGCCGTCGCCTGCGGCAAATACTGGGCGCGTTGGCCCAAGCTGCGCCTGTTCGAAGACCACAACATGGTGCTGACCCTGAGCAAT
This sequence comes from uncultured bacterium, assembly GCA_965369885.1. Classification (GTDB taxonomy): domain Bacteria; phylum Pseudomonadota; class Alphaproteobacteria; order SMXQ01; family SMXQ01; genus JAZFWG01. The sequence goes on along the minus strand of CBDUSV010000033.1, from coordinate 788 downwards.
ATCCGCTTTCCATTCTTCAACAATATTTTTGCGGCGCAACTGGGAAGCGACGAATGCGACGCCGCCATAGATGACGTGCTCGGCCAGGTGAAGGCTTTGGATCTGCCAATGTTCTGGTGGACCGGACCGTCAACCGAGCCCCATGACCTGGGCTCGCGGCTGGAAGACAAGGGGTTCTCGCACCTCTATGAGGCCGCCGGCATGGCGGCCGATCTCTCACGCCTGGCGGCCGGGCCCGGGGCGCCGGAGGAGCTTTCGATCCAACAGGTCCGCAACGCTGTGTCGCTGCGCTCCTGGGCCAAGATCACCACGACGGTGTTTGAATTCCCCGACTTCGCCACGGCGCCATGGTTCAACATGCACACCACCCTCGGCTTTGACGGCGCCTATCGGCATTATCTCGGCCTGCTGCGCGGCGTTCCGGTTGCCGCCGCGTCGATGTTCCTTGGTGACGGAGTCGCCGGCATCTCCAATGTCGCCACCCTGGCCCATGAACGCCGCCGCGGCATCGGCTCGGCCATCACCTTGGAAGCCCTCTTAGATGCCCGCCGGGAGGACTTCCGCATCGGCGTCCTGTTCGCCTCGGAAGCGGGCAAGAGCATCTACGAAAAACTCGGCTTCGACACCTACTGCACCGGCAACTGCTACCTCTGGGACAATGGCTGAGCCCGGCGCCCGGATCTCCGCAGCCACCACCGACAATATCGACCGGGCGGCGGAGATGCTTCGCCGGGGCCGGCTCGTCGCCTTCCCCACCGAGACGGTTTACGGCCTCGGCGCCGACGCCA
>CBDUSV010000032.1:0-15887 GCA_965369885.1 uncultured bacterium | reverse complement strand
CGTCCTCGCTCCTAAAACCGGGTCAATCCTGGCAAACCAGCGCCATAACCCTTTATGAGTTCATACCTTAAGGTCCAGGGGGGTATGGCGGCCGGCTCACGGGTTTCCGGAAGCGCGGATCGCGGCCTGTTGGTGGACCACCGACGGCAGGCGGCAGGTAATGGTGGTGCCCTTGCCCGATTTCGAGGCCAGTCCGACCGTGCCGCCATGCAGTTCGATGAAGCTCCTGACCAGGGAAAGACCGAGTCCAACCCCGGGGGAATGGGCTTCGCGGCGGCCGCCATGTTCGAATTTGTCGAACACCCTCGCCTGTAGGTCTTTGTCGATGCCGCGGCCGGTATCGGCGACCGCGAAAATAATGTCGTCGCCGTCACGGCTCGCCGACATGGTGATGGTTCCCTTCTCGGGGGTGTGTTCCAAGGAATTGCTGACCAGGTTGAACAAGGCCTGCCTCAGGCGCTGTCCATCGGCAACGATCTCGCCGATCTTTTTGGGGCATTTCAGCTTGAGCGCCACATTCTGCTTGGTTGCCCGTTCACGCCCGAAATTGAGGACGTTGGACATCATGTCATAGACATTGAGCGGCTGGAGATCGAGGGCGAGCCGGCCGGCTTCGATCATCGCCAGATCCAGGATATCGTCGATCAGGGTCAGCAGCACTTGCGACGAATCGATGACGCTCTGGGCATGATCGAGTTGGCGTTCATTAAGGGTGCCGAAATACTGGTTGAGGAGGATTTCGGTGAATCCGATGATGGAATTCAACGGCGTGCGCAGTTCATAGGAGACGCTGGCGATGAATTCCGATTTCAGGCGGTCGGCGGTCTCCAGCGCCTCGTTGCGCTCACGCAGGGCGCGTTCGATCTTGATGCTGTCGGTGACGTCGAGATAGCTATAGAGCACCGCGCCATCGGGAAGCGGAATGGAAGTGTAATCGATCACGGTTCCATCGGTGCGCCCGAAACGGCCGGCATGGGGCATGTGGTCGGTGGCGCGGGCTATCGCCTTGTTCTTGAAGCCTTCCCAATCATTGCCGTAATTGAAGAAATCCTTGGCGTTTTCGATGATTTCGGTGACCCGGGGCTCGCCTTCCAGGTCCTGGGGCGAGAAATTCCATATGCGCTGATAGGCCGGATTGAACAGCTTGAGCCGGCCGTTGCTGCCGAACACGGCGACCGCTTCATGGAGATTGTTCAAGGATTCCTGCTGCACCGCGATCAAGGTGTTGTAGGAGCGCTCCAATGTCAGGCGGTCGGTCACGTCTTCGAAAGTGTACAGCAGCCCGCCGAAGGGATGGGGGTTGACGACCATGCGCATGACCCGCTCGTCGGGCAGGTGCAAGAGCTCTTCCAGGGGCTCGATCAGCGTGGTGTAGAGATCGGCGCGCGACTTCTTATAGGCCTGGAAGTCGACCTGTTCGGGCAATCGCCGGTGGGCCCGCAGTTCTTCGAGAATCTCACCCTGGGTCGGCCCTGAACGCAGCCAGTCTTCGTCCAGCTCCCATATCTTGGCATAGGTGCTGTTGACGAATTGCACCCGGCTGTCGGGGCCGAAAATGATGATCGCCGTGCCCAGCCGCTCGAGGACCTCGCCATGGGCGGCGAGGTGGCGCGTCATCTCGTCCTCGGCCTGTTCCCGGGCGGTGCGGTCGAGGCTGAATCCGGCGATGAGATCGCTATCGGGTAAGGGCAGTTCGGTGATTTCCAGCAGCCTTCGCGACCCGCCAACCACCACGTGCAGGCTGTCATTCTGGGCAACCTTCAAGTCCCGGGCGCGCTCGGCCAGCTTGCGGCCCCAGCCGGTGGGACCGCTGGCGATCTCCTTCTGGCCGGCGATGGCGTCGGCGGGCGAGGCGGCATCGACGGCGACGCCGAAGGCGCGGTTGCATTCGATCAGGTTCAAATTGCCGTCGCGCAGCCAGATCGGAACCTCGACGCTGTCAAGCAACCCGGCAAGGCGATCGCGTTCGGCCATCACGGCGGCCACCGAATCGGTGAGCCTGGCGATCTGGCCGGCCCCCTGGGTGATGTCGTTAAACCACACCATGTCGGCTATCGGGCGGCCGTCCGCGCCCTGGGACCGCGAACCGGTGACCTCGAAGGTCTTTTGGCCGCGCTTGAGGGTGAGTTTAAATCCGCGTCCCTCGGCGCGGAGCGCCGCCGCCGCCGACGCCAGTTTCTCGCCGTCCCCGGCATCTAGGAAAGCGACGATATCGGCGAAATTCTTGAGCCCACCGCCGGTCGCCCCCAACAGATGGCTGAGGTTGGGGCCAAGGCTTTCGGACCTGTCGCCAAGGCTCCAGCAACAGAACGCCGCCGGCACCGATGCGGCCAGGGCCTCGAAGCCTTGGGCGCGCGCTTGCAACAATGCGCTCTCGCCGCGCGCGGCTTCAAGGCGGCGCCACAACCATGCCGCCAGCACAATTGCGCCAATCGCGACGGTGAACGACATGACGGCAATCGTCGTCATTGTCGCTGCCGACGGTTCCGCGGCGGTGGCGGGCATCGGCACCAAGCTTGCGGCAAAAGCGCCGATGAGACAGGGGTTGAACTGTTTCAGATCAATCATCGCCATTGTTGCGAAGTTAATCGCGCGATGAGTCTAGGCGGTTATGGCCGCCGGACGCAAGCCAAGGGATCAGGACATGGGATAACCACAAGGGATCAGTAGCGGTAAAGCTCTGCTTTGTAGGGCCCATCGACCGGCACGCCGATATAGTCCGCCTGTTCGCGCGACAATACGGTCAGTTTGGCGCCGACCTTGTCCAGGTGCAGGCGCGCCACCTTCTCATCGAGATGCTTGGGCAGGACATAGACCTGGTTTTCGTAGTTGGCATGGTTGTTCCACAGCTCGGTCTGGGCCATCACCTGGTTGGTGAACGACGCGCTCATGACGAAGCTGGGATGGCCGGTGGCGCAGCCGAGATTGACCAGGCGCCCCTTGGCGAGAACGATGAGGCGCTTGCCGTCGGGGAACACCACCTCGTCGACCTGGGGCTTGACCTCTTCCCATTTGAGGTTCTGGAGCTCGGAGATCTGAATCTCGCTGTCGAAATGGCCGATATTGCAGACGATGGCGCGGTCCTTCATGGCGCGCATGTGATCAATGGTGATGATGTCGCGGTTGCCGGTGGCGGTGACGAAGATATCGCCCTCGCCGGCGGCGTCAGCCATGGTGACGACCTCGTAGCCTTCCATCGCCGCCTGCAGGGCGCAGATCGGGTCGATCTCGGCGATCAGGACCCGGGCGCCCTGGCCACGCAGCGCCACGGCGCAGCCCTTGCCGACATCGCCGAAGCCGTTGACCACACAGACCTTGCCGGCGATCATCACGTCGGTGGCGCGCTTGATGCCGTCGACCAGGCTTTCGCGGCAGCCATAGAGGTTGTCGAACTTGGATTTGGTCACCGAATCATTGACATTGATGGCCGGCGCCATCAGCTTTCCCGCCTTTTCCATGTCGTAGAGCCGCAACACCCCGGTGGTGGTTTCCTCGGAGATTCCCTTCACCTCCTTCATCAGATCGGGGAATTTCTCATGCATGACCCGGGTGAGATCGCCGCCATCGTCCAGCACCATGTTCGGCGTCCAGCCGTCGGGGCTCTGGATGGTTTGGTCGACGCACCAGTCATATTCCTCTTCGCTTTCGCCCTTCCAGGCGAACACCGGCACGCCGGCTTCGGCCATGGCGGCGGCGGCATGGTCCTGGGTCGAGAAGATATTGCAAGAGCTCCACCGCACCGAGGCGCCGAGATGCACCAGGGTCTCGATCAACACCGCGGTCTGGATGGTCATATGCAAGCAGCCCGCGATTCGCGCCCCTTTGAGCGGCTGGGCGCCGCCATATTCCGCGCGCAGGGCCATCAGGCCGGGCATCTCGCTTTCGGCGATGGTGGTCTCTTTGCGGCCCCAATCGGCGAGGGAAATGTCGGCAACCTTGTGATCGGCTTTGGCGTTCATCTGCTTCGTGCTCCTGGCTTACCTAAAAGGGGCGGTGTCAAGCCGCCCAGTTATACAGTGGTACGGTGGCGATTAAGAAAGCATAAAAACTTATGTCCGCTGGCGATGAGACCCTAGTCCTCGGCGAACTTGCCGTTCACCAGGCCGACTAGGGCGTTGACCGCTTTCTTCGCCTGGCGTCCCCGGGCCCGGATCTCGAGCTCGGTGCCGGTGCCGGCCGCCAGCATCATCAAACCCATGATCGACAAGCCCGAGACCTCGATGTCGTCCTTGGCGACGGTGATCTCGGCATCGAACTCGGCGGCAAGCTTGACGAACATGGCCGCGGCCCGGGCATGAAGACCCTTTTGATTGGCGATGGTTACCAGCTTTGCCGCCCCCTTTGCCGCATTAGCGCGGCGGCGGCCCTCAGTTTTCGCCATTTTCGCGGTCGGCGAGAAGGCTGGAGGCGACGTTGATGTATTTGCGCCCGGAATCCTGGGCGCTGGTGACCGCATCGAGGAGCGATTCACTCTCGCGAACACTGATAAACTTGATCAACATCGGCAGATTGACCCCGGCGACAACCTCGATATTGGCCTGATCCATGAACGAAATCGCCAGGTTCGACGGCGTGCCACCGAACATATCGGTCATCAGCACGACGCCTGAGCCATCGTCCAGATCGCGGATGGATTTGAGAATCTCTTCGCAATGCTTATCCATATCGTCATCGGGCCCGATGCAGATGGTGGCGATGTTGCTTTGTGGCCCGACCACATGCTCAAGGGCGGCGACAAATTCCTTGGCCAACTGGCCGTGGGTGACAAGAATCAATCCGATCATGTGTCCTCACAATCCTTGGTAGTCATCCCTGCGCGGTCATCCCTGGCCCATGTCACGGTGATTGATGCCCACGGTCAACCCCTGATCGCGCAACCACGCCGCCAGTTGTTCGGCCATATAGACCGAGCGGTGGCGCCCGCCCGTGCAGCCCATGGCGATGGTCAGGTAACTTTTGCCCTCCTGTTCGAAACGGGGCAACAAATTGCTGAGCAGGCCGGTGATATCGCTGATAAATCCGGCGCAACCGGGATCGGCGGCAATGAACGCGCCGACGGCGGCATCGAGGCCGCTCAAAGGCCGCAAGTCGGGTTCATAATGGGGATTGCGCAGAAAACGGACATCGAACACCAGGTCGGCTTCCCGCGGCAGACCGTGGCCATAGGAAAACGAGGTGACGAATAGGGTCAAGCCCGCCGGCGCGTCGAGGGCGAAATGGCCCTTGAGGATCTGGCGCAATTCGCCGGGAGAGAGTTCGCTGGTCTCGATGATGTCATCGGCGCGGTCGCGCAACCCGGCCAGCAGGCGGCGTTCATGGCCGATGCCGTCACTGACCGGGCGGTCACCGGCCAAGGGGTGGCGGCGCCGCGTCTCGGTGTAGCGCCGGCGCAACACCTCGTCGCTACAATCGAGGAACAGCAATCGTACATCGACTTCATCGCGGCCCATCAATTGATCGAGCTCGTCCAGGAAGGACCCGACGGCGAAGTCCCGGGTGCGGATATCGACGCCGATCACCAGCGGTTTATGGGCGCCATCCCGGGCGCGGTCTTGGACCGGCGCGACCACCGCGGCCAGCAGTGTGAGCGGCAGATTGTCCACCGCCTCATATGCCATATCCTCCAGCGCCTTTAGGGCCGAGGACTTCCCCGCCCCCGACATGCCGGTGACGATGACGACACGCTGTTTCGGCGCATCATTGACGGCGGTGGCTTTGGGTGGCGTGGTGGTCATGGGCCGGTGATTATAGGCTTAGGTCCCGTGGCTATCGCAAGGCGAACCTTTGCCGCCGCCGAGGCCTCGAAGGGCGCGAGTAAGATCCGAGGGATCCCGATGCCAAGCAGTTCGCAGCTTTCGGCCTCGGGCATGCGCTCGACCTTATCGGGCGCCACCAAATCGACCACCAGGCCAAGATGGGACCGGGCGATGGTGGCCAGGGTGACGATGCCGTGGCCGCGCACCTCGATCCGGCCGGCGAGAGCGCTCGGCGCCGTGGCGATGACCCGGCCGCCGTCAAGGGTGAGTTCGACCTGATCGTCGGCGACAAGTGCGGCGCCGCCATCGATCAGCCGGAGCGCCAGGTCCGATTTGCCGCTGCCCGGTGGACCACGCAGGAGACAGCCCACCCCATCGATTTCGACGCAAGTTCCATGAACCCGGCGCATAAGCTAATCACCGCGGTGGCCGGCGGAGGCATCGATCGCCGGCAGGCTCACGGTGAAGCGGGCGCCGGCAATTTGGCCGTCACTGCGGATGTTTTCGGCGGTTATCAGGCCCTTGTGGGCCTCGACGATCTGCTTGGAAATGCTGAGGCCGAGCCCGGAATGAAGGCCGAACTTTTCGGCCTTGGGGCGTTCGGAATAGAAGCGGTCGAAGATGGCGTCACGTTTGTTCTCGGGCAGGCCCGGCCCTTGGTCCTCGACGGTCACGATGACCGCATCCCCCGAGGCCATGGACTGCCGCCAGCCCCTGAGCGTGATGGTTCCACCGGCCGGGGTGAAGGATGAGGCGTTGCTGACGAGATTACGATAGACCTGCACCAGACGGTCTTCGATGCCGGACACCATGAGACTTTCCCCTTGGGTCAGCTCGAGCTCGATGGTGGGGCCACCGTCCGGCCCGGTGGTGTGGTGAACCTCGGCCAGGGCGCCGAGGATCTTTGCGATATCCACCGGCGCGTTCTCGGCGCGGGACAGTTCGGCATCGAGGCGCGAAGCATCGGAAATATCGGTGATCAGACGGTCGAGCCTTTGCACGTCATCAAGGATGATGGCCATCAATTTGCGTTGCTGGCCGGGATCTTCGATCCGTACCGCGGTCTCGACGGCGCTGCGCAGGCTGGTCAGGGGGTTCTTGATTTCATGGGCGACATCGGCGGCGAAACTTTCGATGGCGTCGATGCGTTGCCACAAGGCATCGGTCATATCCCTGAGCGCCACCGACAGATCACCGATCTCGTCGCGGCGGTAGGCGAAATCGGGGATCATCACCTTGCGGCCCTGGCCCGGGCGCACCCTCTTGGCGGCGGCGGCCAGGCGCTGAACCGGGCGAATGATGGTGCTGGCCAGATAGATGGTCAGCAAGACCGTGATCACCAGGACGATGGCGAAGACGTTGAGGATATTGAGGCGCACCTCGCGCAGGCTGGCCTCGATCCCGGCGCTGCCCGCCGACAGCATCAGCGCGCCGAGCACGTGTTTGTAGCGTTGCACCGGCACCGCGACCGAGAGCACGAGATGCCCGCCCGGGAGGTTACGCACCGCCTTGCCGGTTTCGCCGCCCAGCGCCATGGCGGTTTCGTCATAGTCACGGGCCCGTTGCGCGGCGGTCTCACGGTAGGGCGGGTATCCGTCACTGCGGGGCAGGAGATCGAAAACCCAGTCGAAGACATCGATGATGATGCCGCCAAGACCGCCCTTGTCCTGGGGCGGCGGCAGTTCCTCGATGCGGACCTGGCCACCGGGCCCGCTCAGCGCCCGGCTGTCGGCGATCAGCTCGCCATTGGCGGCGAACAGCCTCACCCGCAGATTGGCCGGCCGCGCCAGCCGGCGCACCATGGGCCGCGCCAGACCCGACAGGAAGTCCTGCCCCTCACCCGGGCTCGAGGTCACGGCGGCCTCGCCCAGGGCCGCTGCGATGATTTCGCCTTGGACCTTCAAGGAGTCGAGCTCGGACGCGATCAGGCCGCGCTCATACTGGCCAAGATAGAGCAGGCCGCCCAGCAATATGGCGAGCGCCAGCACATTGGGGGCGAGGATGCGCCAGATCAGTGACCGGAACCGGGGGCCATGGATCATCAAGGGGCGCATTATGTCTCGCTGTAGCGGTATCCGAGACCATAGAGGGTTTCGATCTGCGAAAATTCGGAATCCGACGAGCGAAATTTCCTCCGCAACCGTTTGATGTGGCTGTCGATGGTGCGGTCGTCCACATAGATATGTTCGCCATAGGCGGCGTCCATCAACTGGTCGCGGCTTTTGACATGGCCGGGACGCGACGCCAAGGATTGCAGGATGAGAAACTCGGTGACGGTCAGCGCCACGATCTTGCCCCTCCAGGTACACAAATGCCGTGCCAGATCCAGCACCAGCTCACCGCGGGTCACGACCTTTTCATTGTCTTCGCCGGAGGTCGCCGCCGCCGGGTTGCCGAGCTCCGTGCGGCGCAACAAAGCCCGGATGCGTTCCACCAACAAACGCTGGGAAAACGGCTTCTTGATGTAATCATCAGCGCCCATGCGGAACCCCAGCACCTCGTCGATCTCTTCATCCTTCGAGGTCAGGAAGATCACCGGCACCTGTGAATGACGGCGCAGGCGGTTCAGCAGCTCCATGCCGTCCATGCGCGGCATCTTGATATCGAGAATGGCAAGATCGACCGGCTTGGCGCTCAGCCCCTCCAGGGCCTCGGCGCCGTCCGAATAGGCGCGGACCTCGAAGCCTTCAGCCTCTAGCGCCATGGACACCGAGGTGAGGATGTTTTGGTCGTCGTCAACCAGTGCTATGGTCCGTGCCACCGGATTTTCTCCTTCCTGTTCGACGATTTGCCGCCTAGGGCGCCGATCATAAAAAAACCGCCATATTCTGCACCCAATTGGGAAGCGGTGGAAAGAGATTACCATATCCGGCTTTAATCATGTCCCCACCCCATGAACCATGTCCGCTTCGCAAGGCTGGGCCGGTTGACTGATCCGCCAGCCCCCCTATGATGTGCTCGGGCCCGCGTCCGAGACGGGCCGGTACGGTTCGATGTTCCGGGAGGAACCATGAAAATCGGGGTTTTGACTTGATCTCCGTCCTTTTGCTTGGCCTGTTGATCGGCATGAAACATGCCCTCGAGGCCGACCATGTCGCCGCGGTGGCGTCATTGGCGACCCGCAGCCGCACCCTCGGCTCCGGCGTGCGCCTGGGCGTGGCCTGGGGCATCGGCCACACCGCGACCCTGTTCGTGGTCGGCGTGACGGTGCTCAGCTTCGATGCCGTGATCCCGGCTTCGGTGGCCCAATGGCTCGAATTCGCCGTCGGCGTCATGCTCATCCTGCTCGGCGCCGATGTTCTTCGCCGCATGATCCGGGCCCAAGCCCATTTCCATCTTCACGACCATGGCCCGCGCACCCATTTCCATGCCCATTCCCATGCCGGGGGGAACCGCTCTAAAGCCACAAGACATGAACATGACCATCCCAAGGGCATGCAGGTACGGGCGGTTGTGGTCGGGCTGGTACATGGCATGGCGGGATCGGCGGCGCTGGTGCTGTTGACGTTAAGCTCGATCGATTCGGTTTGGCTCGGCGTCGGCTACATTTTTGTCTTCGGCCTGGGCTCGATCGTCGGCATGGCGGCTTTGTCGCTGATCGTGGTTTTCCCCCTGATGCTGACGGCGCGGCGCTTGACCTGGGTGTTCAACGGGCTGACGGCGGCGGCGGGTTTTGCCACCCTGATCCTGGGCACCATGATCAGTTTCCGCTTCGCCGCCGCGGCGGGAATTTTCTAAACCCGGGAGTTGGACGGCGCCGCGGCAAAACTGTCCGGCATCAACCCATGCTGTTGACGCGGCTGCCATAGCGGTGACACAATCGTCTTGCAAACAGCTGGCGTTTTGCGAACAGCGGGACAATGAGGAATGATGATGAAAAACAGCAACCATCGGGCTTCAGGCGCTGAGGCGTTATCCGCCACCACCCCCGGCTTCATAGTGCTGGATACCGACCGCGCGGCCGCGGCGATCTTCGCCGCCCTCTTGGGTCTGTTTATCGTGTTCGGCGCCGGCCTGGCGCATTCGGACATTCTGCACAATGCCGCCCATGATTCCCGGCATGGTTTTTCCTTTCCCTGTCATTAAGGCCCCTGACATCAAGGTTAGGTCATCAGGTCCATGTTCCGATCGATTCTGATCACTGGAATTGTCGCCGGCATCGTGGCCGGTCTGATGGTTTCGGTGGTGCAAATGGTCAAGGTCAAGCCCTTGATCGCGGTGGCCGAGAGTTATGAGCAACTGGCTTCCGCCAAGGCGGCCGAGGCCGAAAAAGCCAAGAACACCGGGGCCAAGGCCCAAAATGCCGGGGTCAAAGCGCAAGACGCCAAGGAAGCCTGGCAGCCCGCCGATGGCCTGGAGCGCACCATCTACAGTTCCACCGCGAACGTCCTGATCGGCGTCGGCTTTGGCCTGCTTTTGGTGGCGGGGTTCGTGTTTTCGCGCCGGGAAGTCGACTTGTCCAAGGGCCTGTTGTGGGGCCTTGGTGGATTTTTCGTGTTCTCTCTGGCGCCGGCGCTGGGCCTGCCACCGGAACTGCCGGGGATGAACGCGGCCGAGCTTGGCGCCCGTCAAACCTGGTGGCTATCAACTGTGCTGGCCAGCGGCAGCGGTCTCGCCTTGATCGTCTTTACCCGGCGGAACTGGGCCAAGGCACTGGGCACCGCCATCATCGTTGTGCCCCATGTCATCGGCGCGCCCCATGCCCCCCATGGCGCGTCCTTGGTGCCCGCCGAGCTTGCCGCCCAATTCGTCGTGGCGTCCTTGATGACGTCGGTGCTGTTCTGGATCGTGCTGGGCGCCAGCGCCGGCTACCTCTACCGCAGGCTCACCTAGCCGCCTTGGGCCGCTTTAAGTTTTGAGCCGGTCGACCAGCTTTTGACGCTCGGCTTCCATCTCCGGCGGCAGGTGGTCACCGAAGCGCGCGAACAGTTCCTTCTGATCTTCGGCCTCGGCCAGCGCCGCGTCCCCATCGATGGTGGTGAGCTCGGCGAAGCTCGCCGGGTCGTAGTCCAATCCCTGCCAGGTCAGGTCATCATGGCCGGGCATATGGCCGAAGGCGCCGTCGGTGCCGCCACCCTTGCCATGGACGCGCTCGGTGATCCATTTCAGCACCCGCATGTTCTCGCCGAAGCCGGGCCAGATGAACTTGCCATCGGCATCCTTGCGGAACCAATTGACCCGGAAGATCTTGGGCGGGTTGTCGAGCTTGGCGCCGATGGAAAGCCAGTGGGCCCAGTAATCGGCCATGTTGTAGCCGCAGAACGGCAGCATCGCCATGGGATCGCGGCGGATCGCGGCCTGGCCCACCGCGGCGGCGGTGGCCTCCGAGCCCATGGTGGCGGCAAGATAGACGCCGTGGGTCCAGTCCCGGGCCTCGAACACCAGGGGGAAGGTGTGGCTCAGCCGCCCGCCGAAGATGAAGGCGCTGATCGGCACCCCGGCGGGGTCGTCCCAGGCCGGGTCGGCGCTCGGGCACTGGGTGGTCGGCGCGGTGAAGCGCGAATTGGGATGGGCCGCCAGGGTCTTGCTTTCCGGGGTCCAGTCACGGCCCCGCCAATCGATCAAATGGTCCGGCGGGTCGCCGTCGAGGCCTTCCCACCACACGTCGCCGTCATCGGTCAGGGCGACATTGGTGAAGATCGAATTGCGCGCCACCGTCGCCATGGCGGTGGGGTTGGAATGCATCGAGGTTCCCGGCGCCACGCCGAAATAGCCGGCCTCGGGATTGATGGCATAAAGCCTTCCGTCCTTGCCCGGCTTGATCCAGGCGATGTCGTCACCGACGGTCCAGGCCTTCCAGCCCTCGAAGCCCTTGGGCGGCACGATCATCGCCAGATTGGTCTTGCCGCAGGCGCTGGGAAAGGCGCCGGCAATATAGGTCTTCTCACCCTCGGGCGATTCAAGGCCTAGGATCAGCATATGTTCGGCCAGCCAGCCCTCGTCGCGGGCCATGGCCGAGGCGATACGCAAGGCAAAGCACTTCTTGCCCAGCAACGCGTTGCCGCCATAGCCCGAGCCATAGGACCAGATCGACCGGTCTTGGGGGAAATGGACGACATGGGTGTTTTCCGGATCGCACGGCCAAGGCACGTCGGCCTCGCCGGGCTCGAGCGGGCGGCCCACCGAATGCAGGCACGGCACGAAACGGCCATCGTCGCCGAGAACATCCAGCACCTTCTGGCCCATGCGCGTCATCACCTTCATGGAGACGACCACATAGGGTGAATCGGTGATCTGGACGCCGATATGGGCGATGTGCGAGCCCAAGGGCCCCATGGAGAAGGGGATCACATACATGGTGCGGCCCCGCATGCAGCCATCGAACATGCCCTGAAGCTTGGCCTTCATCTCCGCGGGCGCCACCCAATTGTTGGTCGGTCCGGCCTCGTCTTCGGTTTCGGAACAGATATAGGTGCGGGATTCGACGCGGGCGACGTCGTTGGGATCGGACCGCGCCAGGAAGCTTCCCGGCCGTAAGTCCTCATTCAGCCGCATCAGGGTGCCGGCATCGACCATGTCCTGGCACAGACGGTCATATTCGCCATCCGAGCCGTCGCACCAATAGACGCTCGCGGGCTTGGTCAGGGCCGCGATGTCATCGATCCAGGCCAGCAGTTTCGAATTGTTGGTTCTATCCATATTGTAGCTCTGCACCACGGAAGAGGTGGCCATTCGCCTCTCCTGAATCCATCATCACTCGACCGGTCGATACCCTCAATACATCCGAGAAAGGCGTTTCAGTTCCTGGGGGTCTGCCATGATATATGGGTAGGAATTCAACACAAAAAAACGGCCCGTGTCCTCGCCGCTCCCCGCCGGGCGGCGTGACTATACCAGCACTGGCGATGGCGTAAAGGGCGGATACGGGGAAGCGCGAAAATGACGTCAGATTCCGGTTCGTTTTGCCTGGGCCGCGGTCTTGCGGGCGCCGGCCCAGGCGTCGGCGGCCACGGCGTCGTCGATACGTTGAAGCTCACCCGGGGTGAGAATGATGTCTGCGGCGGCGGCGTTCTCGGCGACGTAGCGCGCCCGGTCCGAGCCCGGGATCGGCACCACGCCATGGGGCTGGGCCAGGATCCAGGCCAACGCCAGCTGCGCCAGGCTGCAGGCTTTTTCGGCGGCGACGGCCTTGAGGCCTTCGACCAGGGCCAGGTTGCGGGTGAGGTTTTCGCCCTTGAAACGCGGGATGTCGCGGCGCCAGTCGGCGTCCTTGATGTCACTGGCGCCCTTCACACTGCCTGACAGGATGCCGCGCCCCAAGGGCGCATAGGCGACGAAGCCGATGCCGAGCTCGGCGCACAGCGGCAGAATCTCGGCCTCCATGTCCCGGCACCAGATGGCATATTCGCTTTGCAGCGCGGTGATGGGGTGGCTGGCGTGGCCCCGGCGAAGGGTGTCCGGGCTGGCCTCGGAGAGGCCGAGATAGCGCACCTTGCCCTTTTCCACCAGCCGGCCCATGGCGCCGACGGTGTCCTCGATCGGGGTGTTGGCGTCGACCCGGTGGAGATAGAACAGATCGATGACGTCGACGCCCAAACGCTCAAGACAGGCGTCGCACGAGGGCTCGACGCGAACGGGGCGGGCATCGATGGCGTATTCATCGTTCTCCCCGAAAATATGGCCGAACTTGGTGGCGATGATCAGGCCATCGCGGCGGCCGCGAATGGCGTCGGCGATCATGCGCTCATTGTGGCCCACGCCCTGGACCAGCCCCTGGGCGCCGTAGATTTCCGAGGTGTCGAGGAAATTGATGCCGTGCTCGAAGGCGGCGTCGAACACTCGGGGCGCCTCGGCGGCGTCATAGTCGCCATAAAGCCCGGATAAAGTGGCGCAGCCGAGGCCGATCACCGAGACCTCAAGATCGCTGTTGCCGAGCCTTTGATAGCGCATCAGAGATTTTCCGGTTCCAGGAGAAAAGTATTGTTGATCAACAGCCCGAAGCAGGATGCCTTGGTGTAGCCCAGGCGAACGGCGTTCGCAAGAATGGTGCGGAGGACTTTGCCGATAGGCTGGCCGTCGGTTGATGTTCGAATTTGCGCCAAAAACAAGCTGTACCGAAAACCCCCCTGAAAATTGCAATTCGGAGCCTAGGACAACCGGTGTTTACAGGTTAGTGGTGGCGGGGTACGGGAATCAGTTCTTTTCGGAACAGCTTCCCGCGCCTGCTTTTGAAGCCCCGCGCCCAATTCAGCCCGACACTGGCATAAAAAAGGCCGGGCTCCGCGCGACGGGTGCCCGGCCTCAAGGGGTCGCAATGATCTATTTACAACTGATCGACTTGGCCGTGCTGCGATGGCCCTGATGGGCGATCGAGCAGGTCATGCCGGCCTTGACGGCGGAGCGCTTGGCCTTCTTGCCGCCGATCTTGATCTTGGTTTTGCGTTTAGACGCCGAAACGGTCACCTTGCCGCTCTTGCCCTTGAAGGAAATCCGCCGGCCCTTGCGCTTGACTTTGGTAACCTTGACGGTCTCGGTCACCACCGGAATCTTGACCTTGACGATCTTGGTCTTGGCGGTGCTGTTGATGGCGATAAGGGCTTCCTTCACGACGCTCGGTGGCGTCGCGTAAATACTCGCTATGATTTTTTCGATCTGCGCGCCCGGAACGACGTCGATATCAAGCCGCACCTTCTTGGCGCCTTTAAGGAAGGCCTTATCCTTGGTGGTCTTGATAAAGCTGGCCCGAAGGGTGTTGAGAACATCCTTCGACATGCCCGGAGGGCCGACATAGGGCCGGGCCATGCCCGAGTTTGAGAACAGCAGATTGAGAATTTGGCGGTCCTTTTTGTTCTTGGCCAGCGCGGTGATCACCGGAACGTGTTCCAACCCGGGATAGGATTGGATGCCGAGCTGAATGAACGGGATGATCTTCTTCTGGTCCCACCATTGTGGCGCGATCGACTTGATGCTGTCCACCGACCAGCAGCGGCCCTCGACCTCGCCCCGCTCCATCGCCAGGTTGACGTTGGTGCCATGGGGATAGCCCGAATAGATCTCGATCTTGGTATCGAGCAGATTGTTCATGACGCGCGGCGCCTGGGACGACAGGTTGCCAAAATGAGTGCCGCCCATCTTCAGGCCCTTGGTCTTGACGTCGTTGAAATTCTTGGCGGCGGCAGTGTGCCACGCCACGCAGACCCCGTAATAGCTGTTGACGCTGCCGATCCATCCCATCTTGGTCAGGTCGTAACGGAAATTCTTTTTTTCCTTGGCCGAAGACAGAAGAGGCGTGGTCGAAGCCGCCTCGCGATAGGACGCCAGCAATTCGGTGCCGTCCTTCTTGGCAACGTTATAGAGATAGTTCAGCGCCACGACGCCGCTGGCACCCTGTTTGTGCTTCACTATCAGCCTGGGATTTCCGGGGATATGCCGGCCCCAATGTTTCGCCACCGTGCGGGCGTAAGCCGCGTAGCCGCCGCCGGGGCTGGCCGCCACATAGAGCGTGATGCGCTTGCCCTTGAAATCGGCCGCACTCGCGGGCACCGATGAAACGGCGGCAAGGCCCATTGCGCCGACGCCGAGGGCGCAAGCCCCCAATACAAAATTATTTTGAAAGGAACTCATCACCACCTCCCTGAAATTGGTTGCTCTGGATCGAGGTTCTGATCAGGCCTCGATGTCTCTGAAAGATTCTAAATGGTAGAGACTTGTACTATTTCACACTACGACATCTTTGGTTCAATGCAAAGAAACTCCCGGGCAAGAGCGGCATTATGAGAAAAGGATTCTGTTGTCCGCTTTGGGTTATCACCTCGACCGGTCGATGCAACATAAGCTTTAAATCTGATCGCCGGAGTTTTAAACTCTAGCGTTTTGCGTGGCCATTGCTGTTTGTCCAAGCCCAATATTGGCCTTAAACCGCCAGGGTACGGTTATGGGTTCTTCCTGGTACACCGATTGATGCCATTTCCGGATTACTTTGGGCAAGGCGCGCTGATTGACCGAAATCATGGCACCCGATTGGGATAGATGTTTAAATAATCAACAGTGGTGTTTTCTTTCCTAAGGAGGCAGGGAGA
Source organism: uncultured bacterium (assembly GCA_965369885.1). GTDB lineage: Bacteria > Pseudomonadota > Alphaproteobacteria > SMXQ01 > SMXQ01 > JAZFWG01. The sequence continues at coordinate 112 of CBDUSV010000032.1, read as the reverse complement.
TGATGTTTAGACATGCGATTGTTCTGGCAGTGGCCGCCTATGCCGCCACGGTTGTGACTGCCACAGCACAGCCCACCAGACCCTATGCAGATCATCCGCATATGTGGGGCGA
>CBDUSV010000031.1:0-15975 GCA_965369885.1 uncultured bacterium | reverse complement strand
CACCGCCACCGGCCAGGAGATCGAGAAGATCGTCGCCGGCGTGATGAGCGCGCCGGCCAGCGCCATCGCACGGCTGAAGGAGCTCCGGGTGCGCAAGGACCGCAAGGTCGGCTGCAAGCAATTCAGCAAAACGTCCTCCAAGGGCAAATTCTGCCGCACGAAGCGCAAGCGCAAGAAGAAGAAATAGCCTTGGGCTTTAAGCCGCTATCGATACGGGCAAGGGGGGCACACGGCCCCCCTTTTTTCAGGTCATGGCTGGGGGGTAGGGGGATTGGGATTGATCAATTGACTTAGACGGGGCGGATCGCCAATTTGGCGGGCGCCTTGAATTGACCTTTGGCCCCCCTTGAAAGCAGTCCGTGTTCCGAGATACCCCCGCTGCCGATAGTCCCGCCGCCAAATGGCGTTCGATCTCCCTGTTGGCGCTGTGCCAGGTGCTGGCCATGGCGCTGTGGTTCTCGGCGTCCGCCGTGGTCCCGGCGCTGACCGCCGAATTCGGCCTCAAGGGCTGGGCCGCGTCCCTGCTTGCCAGTTCCATCGCCGTCGGCTTCGTCGCCGGCACCCTATGCAGCGCGCTTCTGGGCCTGGCCGACCGTCTCGATCCACGTCGCTTTTTCACCGCTGCGGCCGCCGTCGCCGCCGTCGCCAACGGCTTGATCCTGGTGGTGCCGCCGACCTCCTGGGTGGTGCCGGCGCTGCGTTTCGTGGTCGGCGCCGCCATGGCCGGGGTCTATCCGGTGGGCATGAAGATGGCGTCGAGCTGGGCCAATAGAGAAGGGCGCCGCGCCGACATGGGGCTGTTGGTCGGGCTTCTGGTCGGCGCCTTGACCCTGGGCTCGGCCTCGCCCCATCTGATCGGCGCCTTGGGCGGGCTCGACTGGCGCTTCACCCTGGGCGTCGCCTCGGGACTGGCGGCGCTGGCGGCGGGCCTGATCAATCTGGTGGCGCTTGGCCCCAACCGGGCGCCTCGGGCGGAGTTCAAGGCGCGCTTCGTGCTCAGGGCTTGGAGCCACAAACCCCTCAGGCTCGCCAATCTGGGCTATTTCGGCCATATGTTGGAGCTCTACGCCTTGTGGGCGTGGATCGGGGTGTTCCTCCATGCCAGCTTCGCCATCACCCCAGGCGGCCAGGACGCCGCCGTCCTGGCCAAGATCGCCGCTTTCGCCACCATCGGCATTGGCGCGCTGGGATGTTTGTTGGGTGGCGTCATCGCCGACCGCTGGGGCCGCACCACCCTGACCATGGCGGCGATGGCAATCAGCGGCGGTTGCGCCCTCGGCGTGGGGTTTCTGTATGGCGCCAATCCCTGGCTGTTGACGGCTGCGTGCCTGGTCTGGGGCGTGGCCGTCATCGCCGATTCGGCCCAGTTCTCGGCCAGCGTCATGGAACTTTCGGACCCCGCCATCACCGGCACCATGGTCACGGTGCAGACCTGCTTCGGCTTCCTTCTGACCACGCTGACCATCCATTTGATCCCGGAACTGGCCGCCCTCGTGGGCTGGCGCTTCGCCTTCGCCGCCCTTGCGGTTGGGCCCTTCTTAGGTGTCCTCGCCATGGCTACGCTTCGAGCCCAGCCCGAAGCCGTCAGGCTCGCCGCCGGAAAGCGTTAAATTTAAGCGCTGATTTCAGCCCGGTAATTTCAGTTCGGGTCTGCCACCGGGTGGCGGGGCGTGATCACCGTTATGATGCAGATCACCAGGAACAGGGCCGAGAGATAGAACACCCACTGGGGGCTGAAGTGATCGAGGATATAGCCATAGAAGATCGGCGAGATGGCGCCGCCGACATTCTGGCCGGTGAACACGAAGCCGAACACCTTGCCGGTTTTGCCCTCGGGGCAGATCTCGCGCACCATCATGTCGCGGGCGGGGCGGATGACGCCGTGGAGGAACCCGGCGATACTGAACATGAAGACCACGGCGAAATAATGCAGCGGCACCGCGGCGATGATGACGGCGACCACGGCCGAGACCGCCAGGCACATGGCGGCGAAATAGTCGTGGCGCTTGATGCGGTCGGCGGTCACCCCACCGATGAGGACGGCGAAGGCGCTGGTGCCGAGATAGGCGGTGAGCGCGACGCCGCCGGCGCCCGGCGTGTGGCCCAAGGTGACCAGGGCGGCGACGGAAAAACTGTTGAGTCCGGCATTGGCCAGGGTCGCCATGGTGAAGAACAGAAACAGCATCAGCACCGGGCGCGCCGTCAACATGCGGAGATTTTCCCGGAGGCTTGAAGGCGCGGCACTGGTGGCGGGCGCGGCAGGTGCCTCAGCCTCCTTTTGTGGTTTCGCCGCCACCACATCGTCTTCGAAGGCGCCCCATTGGGCGATCAAAACCAACATGATGACGAAGCCGATCGCCGCCGCCACCAGCACCGCCGTGCGCCAGTCCCACTCGCTGGCGACGTAGATCAATATGCCCGGCGCCACCGACCAGCCGGCCATGCCGGAGAAGGTGTGGATCGAAAAGGCGCGGCCCATGCGCTCGGAGGAGATCGAGCCGTTGAGGATGGAGTAATCTGCGGGATGGAACACGCTGTCGCCGATGCCGCCGATGGCGACGAACAGCACCAGCACCCAATAGTTGGTGGCGAAGGCGAACATGCCATACCCGGCCACCATCAGGGCGATGCCGAAGATCAGGATCATCTTGGCGCCGTAACGGTCGACCAGGAATCCCGCCGGCAATTGGGACAAGCCGGTCGAGACGTAACGCGCCGACAGCATGAAGCCCAGCGCGGTGTAGCTGATGCCGAGATCGTTATGGAGGAACGGAAACAGCGGCGGCAGCACCATGACGTAGAAATGACTGGCGAAATGGCCGGTGCAGATCAGGCTCAGCACCTTGGCGTCGTGGCGGATGGTGGTTGAAGCCTCAGCCACGGTTGAGCGACCCCTTGGGAACGATGGCGGTGATCACCGAGAGCGCCATGAAAATGGCCAACAGATAAAACACCCATTCCGGGTGGCCCATATCCAGCACCACCCCGAAGGTCAAGGGCGCGAAGACGCCGCCGACCGCGGCGCCGGAATTGACGAAACCGAAAGCCCGGCCGGTGGCGGATATGGGAATGATCTGGCGCACCATCATGTCGCGGGCGGGCCGGATGACGCCCTGCAACAGCCCGGCAAGGGTCATGGCGAAGACCAAAAGCGCATAATGCAGCGACACCGCGCCGATGATGTAGATGATCACCGCGGTGAAGACGAAGGCCAGCGCGGCGATCAGGTCATGGCGCTTGGTGCGGTCGGCGATGACGCCGCCCGCCAGCACGCCGACGGCGCTGGCCAGCAGATAGCCGGTCAGCGCGCCCGACGCCATCGACAGCGAGGTACCGTAGAGGTCGATCAGGGCGACCACGGAGAACGCCTGAATGCCGCTCGAGGTCAGGGACGTCATGGCATAGAACAGCAGGAATATGATCAGGGGCTTGGACATGATGATGGCGAGGACGCCCATCTCCCGGGGCTTGCCGTCTTCGTCCCTGGCCTCAGCCTCATCCCCGGTCTTGGCGTCTGTCTTGGCTTCGGTACGCCCGCCGGGGATGGCGTCGCCCTCCAGGCTCGACCACTGGGCGATCAGGGCGATGGCGACGGCGATGCCGATGACGCCGACAACCAGCAGACCGGTCCGCCAACCCGCGAGCGCGGTCAGGAAGATGATCACCGCCGGCGCCGTGGACGTGCCCATCTGGCCGCAGAAGGAATGGATGGAAAACGCCCGGCCCATGCGGCCAGAAGCGATGGTGGTATTGAGGATGGTGAAATTGGCGGGGTGGAAGGTGCTGGAGCCGAGGCCCATCAATGCGATTAACGCCATCACCATCCAATAGCTGTCGGCGAAGGCGATGAGGCCAATGCCCACCGCCATCATCAGCAATCCGATGGTGAGCACCGACCGGGCGCCGATGCGGTCAACCAGCATGCCCATGGGCAATTGCAGGGACCCGGTGATGACCTCGCGCACGCTCAGCAGCAGCCCAAGGGCGGTGTAACTGACGCCGAATTCATCCTTGAAGAACAGGAACAGCGGCGGCAGGCACAGCATGTAGAAATGGCTGAGGAAATGGCCCGAGCCGACAAGCCCGAGAATCTTGACGTCGTGCCGTGTGGTGACAGCGCTGGCGTCCATTCAGTGTCCTCTGAAGATGCCGGGTTTTGCCGCGATTAGACCTTAAAAGTGCCCTGGACCGATTTGGGGAACAGCTCTTCGACCTTCAGATGTTTCATCGCCACGCCCTGCTCATAGGTCCAGCGCAGGAACGCCTCCAGGGTGACCCGGTTGTGCTCGATGCCGTAGGGGAAGTAGTCATCGCCGAGCAATTCCTTGCGCTCGACCACGTGGCTGCCGAGCCAGGGCACCAGAAAGCGCGACGCCGTCATCTCGGTGACCCGGTGCATGCTGCGCGCCCTGGCCTCATTGAACGCGGTCAGCAGGTTTTGGGCGACCCAGGGATTTTCCTCGAGCACCCGGGTCTGGATGGCGATGATATGCATGATGGGGAAGATCTTGGTGCGTTTGTAATATTCCTCTTCCGCCGCCTGGTAGTCGGGATACATGCGCACGATACCGGGATTGCCGGCGACGAAGGCGTCGGGGGGATGGGCGCTCATGATGGCGTCGACGCCGCCGGTCAGCAACAGCTCTTCCAGGCAGGTCTCCGGCCTCGGGGTCACCTTCACCCCCTTGGGCAGGTTGATCTTCACCTTCTCGACCCGGCCCGGCTGGTTGACCCCGGCCTGGTGCCAGTCGATGTCGGCCAAATCAAGGCCGACATCGTCGACCAGCCAGCCCCTGGTATAGACCGATGCGGTCTGGGCCCATTCCGGGGTGCCCATCTTCTTGCCCGCCAGCTGCTCAGGCGATTTGATGTCCGAGTCCTTGGGCAGATAGATGTTCGACAGCCGGAATACCCGGGACGGGAACACCGGAATGCCCAGGATATCGGGCCTATCGCCGGCGACCTGGGCGATGAACTTGGCCATCGACATCTCGGAGACTTCCCATTCCCGGTTGAGGGTGAAGCGGTAGAAAATCTCTTCGATGGTGAGGTTGAGGTAATTGAGGTCGATGCCCTCGACCTCGACCCGGCCCAAGGCGATGTCGCGGGTGTGGTCGTAATCGCTGGTCGCCATGTTGATGCGGAGTTTTCCCATAATTGTTCCCCTGTGCCCGAACTCGACGCCGGGTCTGATGTTATGGCGCGTCTAAAAACACACCCTTGAAATTGCCGGCTGTGAAGGCCGCCGGTGCGCCGTCTATTCCGCCACTTGTGCGGTTGTTTGCTGGCTTTCCTTGGGCACCGCTATGGTAAGCAGCGCGATGACCATGAAAATCGCCATCAGATAGAACACCCATTCGGGCCGGCCCAAATCCATCGCGTAACCGAAAAGTATCGGCGAGAAGGCGCCGCCGGCGGCGATACCGGCGGAGACGAAGCCGAAGACCTTGCCGGTCGATCCCTTGGGCGCCACCGCCCGGACCATCATGTCGCGGGCGGGACGGATCACGCCCTGGGAGAAGCCGGCGAGGGACAGCACGGCGATCACCAGCACGTAATGCATGGGCACCGCGGCCACAATGACGACGATGATGGCGAAGGCGATGAAGGCGCCGGCGGCCATCAAATCATGGCGGGTGGTCTTATCGGAAACATAGCCGCCGATCAGGATGCCGATGGCGCTCAGCAGCAGATAGGTGGTGAGCGCGTAGCCGGCCACTTCCACCGTCATGCCGTGGAGCTCGACCAGGGCCGCGACCGAGAAGGCATACATGCCGCTGGCGACCATCGACAGCATGGCGAAGAACAGGAAGAACAGCAATATGGGCTTGCTCAGCAACAACGCCATGCCGCTTTTGGTCTCGCCTTGCTCCCCCGCTTCACCCTCGCTTTTTTCCTTCTTGGGCAGGATGTCATCATGCAGGTTGTTCCACTGGGTGGTCAGGGCGAACATGGCGACGATGCCGATGACGCCGGTAATGACCAGCGCCACCCGCCAATTCCACAGCGTCGCCAGGAAGATAACGACCGCCGGCGCCGTCGCCGCGCCCATATGACCGGCGAAGGTATGGATGGAAAAGGCCCGGCCCATGCGGTTCTGGTCGATGGAGGAATTGAGAATGGCGTAGTCGGCGGGGTGGAAGACGCTATGGCCGACGGAGCCGATAATGGCGAGCAGCATGAACAACCAGTACACGCTGACCAGGCCCATCAGGCCGAAGCTGATCGCCATCATCAGCAATCCGGCGGTGAGCACGATGCGGGCGCCGATGCGGTCGACCAGAAAGCCGACCGGGACCTGGCAAATTCCGGCGGTGGCGTAAAGCACCGACATCAAGACCCCAAGCTCGGTGAAGCTCAGGTCGAACTCGGGCTTGATGAAGAGGAACAGCGGCGGCAGCACCAGGAAATAGAAATGGCTGAGGAAATGGCCGGCGCTGATCAGGCCGAGAACCGTGGCGTCCTGCTTGACCTTACCCGCCGAACCCGCCGAAGTTGACTCCATGAAACCGCTCCGCAAACTTTAAATTACGACCACTGGGCTCACGACAGCTCGCCCATGGTGGGATCGGAGAACAGCAGGGATTTGATCACCAGGGGCACCACATTGGTGGGCTTGATCATCTCGCCGATATCCACATAGTCGAATTCCTTGAGCTGCACCCCGTCGATGGAGATGATGTCGCCGGTCACATCCAACTCGCGGCGCAGAATCTCGCCGATGGTCTTGCCGATGTCGCCGTCGAGCATCAGCACCAACGCAGACTTGGACTTGATGGTGTTGGCCATGGCGGCGCAGATGCCGTCGGCCAGGGCCTTCAAGCGCGCATGCAGGGGGTCGCCCTGCCAGCGGAACGCCAGGGCCACGGTTTGCTCGCCCTCGGTGAAGTCGAAGCGGGTGTGGGCGAGGCCGATCTCCACCGTCACCTTGTTGGCGTCGATATCCCCCGCCAAATCGACCACCGGATAGAGCACCGGCAGGTTGCGGAACGGCAACGCATCGTCGTTGGAAACCGTGATGGTGTTGCCTGAGACCTGGACCGAGAACTGCGAGGCGCCGATGACGGTGGCGCGGATGCCCTGGCCCGGGTCGATCACCTTGTAGGGGATCTCCTTGGATTTGAGCCGCCGGGCGATGGCATCGGCGAGGTGTTGGCCGACATCGTTGTGGTCGGCGGTCTCGCGGCCATAGATATATTCGGAAACACCGCCCGAGAAGGTGATGACGTCGGGTTTGGGGTGGTCGTGCAAAGGCTCGGTGACCAAAAGCTCCTTGCCCAGCTCATCGGGGGGCTGCTGCAGGACCATGGGGACCAGGACGTCGGCCATGGTATCGACCAGCCGCGTGATCTCACCGTCCGAGAGCTTCTTGCCGAGTTTGAGCTCGACGCCCGCCTTGGCGGCGTGCTTGAGGGCCGGACCTTCGATCCGCGCGAGCTTGCCGTCATCGTCGAAGGCGATGAGACGGCCGCCGACCTCGAGGGCGGCGGTGTGCAGCAGGCGTCCGCCATGGACCAGGGCGAGCTTGGTGGTGCCGCCGCCGACATCGATATTGAGCAGGTTGGAATGGTCCTTGCGCGACAGCGCCACGGCGCCGGAGCCATGGGCGGCCATGGCCGATTCCATATTATGGCCGGCCGAGGCGCAGACGAACTTGCCGGATTCCTCGGCGAACAGATGGGCGATGGCCTCGGCGTTTTTGCGCTTGAGCGCCTCGCCGGTCAGGATCACGGCGCCGGAATCCACATCCTCGCGCTTGAGCTTGGCGGAGCCGTAGGCGCCTTCGATGAACGACTTCAACTGTTCGACATCGATGCTGTTGTCGTCGAGATAGGGCGTGATCAGGATCGGCGAGCGCCACAGCACCTCGCGGTTGACGACGACGAAGCGGCTCGACAGCGCCGTGGTCAGGCGCTGGAGGTGGACCTTGGCGAACATCAAATGCGAGGTCGAAGACCCGATATCGACGCCGACGGTGGTGAGCTCGACATTGTCCGCCGCCCATATGACCTCGGCGAGTGCCGCCATTTCTTCTTCTGATACGTGACCGTGGTCGAAACCGAGTTCATGCATTTTCGCACGCAAATCCTTTTAGATTAATGGCTTAGTAGTGGAAGACGGTCGCCCCGCGCCGTCGGCAAGATAGAAGAATTCGCCCCCCGGCGCAACCGCTTCCGGGATCGTTTCTGGGGCCTGTTCAGGCCGCATGGGTGGATTCGTCGACGAAGTCTCCCATGTCGGAGCGCACCCCGGTTTTCCCGAGCTCGGTGAGCCATTTTTCGTGGATTTGCGGGTCCTGATCCTCGTACTCGATCTGGCGGCCGCCCTTCTTGACCGAGAGATCGACCGCGCCCTCGGACCCCTTGCGGCGGATCGAGATGAAGGGATAGCGCCGGGAGCCGATGGTGACGGCCAAATAGCGGGCGGGATGATCGCAGGTGTTGAAATGCTGGTGGAACATCCAATGGGGCGGGGCGTAGAGCACCCCGTGGCGCCACGGGATGTGGTGGAAATCCTTGTCGCCTTCATGCCACAGCAAAGAGTAGCCGGTGCCGTCGACCGCGAAGATATGGACGCCGTTGCCGTGGCGGTGGGCCTTCTTGTAGCGCGCCGTCGGGATTTCCGAGGTGTGGGCGTGCATGGTGCCGTCGGCCAGGATGAACGACATCTGGGACGAGCCGGCGCCCCGCGAGTTCCAGACCTTGAGTTGGAAGCTGGTGAGGTCGGGGATGAAGTTGGTGATCCACATATGCATGCCCGGGCGCACCGGGGTGAAGTCGCCATCGCCATCGAAATGCTTGGTGTCGCCGACGCGCTCGGGGAACTTATAGGGATTGTTGAAGACGAACTCTTCATTGTGGAACAGGTTCATCACCAGGGGCAGATCGTGGGTGCAGGCGAGCAGGGCCTTGTCGCGGCCCGAGCCGTTGAAATGGCGGTAGGTGGCGTTCAAGGGCAGCGCAAACAGGCTTTTCGGGCCCCATTCGAAGGTGTGGGTGGTGCCGTCCGGGTCCTCGATGGTGGTCGAGCCATGGCCGTCAATGACATAGACGGTCTTTTCGAACATGTGGTGGACCGGCGCCGTACTGCCCCCCGGCGGCAGGTCCAAGAGGAAGGTGGAGACGAAATCGCCGCGGCCATGGACGTGAATGAAGGCGCCCTTGGCGTCATAGCGCGGCCAAGGCTTGGTCTCGACCGCGAACAGATCGATGCCGAAATCCTCGATGATGGGGGGACCTTCGGCTTCGCACCAATCAACATAGGGATCGAGCAGGAATTTCTTCTCCTTGTCGGGCCCCATCACCTTGAATTTTTTGTCGTCACTCATTGTTGCAACTCTCCCCAGTTGGTCCGCTCAGGCCGAGCGTTTGGTATTTGACTCGTCGATGAATTTCCCCATGGCGGATTGAACCCCATTTTTACCGATTTCGTCCAGGAATAGGGCATGAATCCGCTCATCCTGGTCGGCGTACTCGATCTGGTTGCCGCCGTCCGCCAGGCTGGTATCGACCCCGCCATCGAAGATGCGGTGTTTCTCCTGGAACATGGGATAGCGCACGCCGCCCATCTGCACCGCCAGATAGCGCGCCGGTTGGGCGCCGGCGTTGAAATGCTGGTGGAACATCATATCCGGCGGCGCATAGACCACGCCATGGCGCCAATCGGTGCGGGTAAAGTCCTCGTCACCTTCGTACCACAACAGCGAATAGCCCACCCCGGTCACCGCATAGACGCAATAGCCCGGGGGATGGCGGTGGCCCTTCTTGTAGGTGCCGACCGGCATCTCCGAGGCATGAACCCCAAGGCTGCTTTCGGCCAGGATGAAGCGGATCGAAGAGCTTCCGGCGCCCCGCGCCGCCCATTCCTTGAGTTCGAAGGCGGCGAGGTCGGGAACGAAGTTGGTCTCCCACTGATGGCGGCCCGGGCGCAGTTCAATGAATTCGCCCTGGCCGGCGAAATAATCCGCCTGGCCCGATCGTTCGGCAAAGGCCGCCTGGTTGTCGAAGATGAAGCCTTCGTTGCGGTAGAGGTTCATCATATAGCGGCAGTCATTGGTGGCGGCGAGGCGCGCCGGTTCCGTGCCCGAGCCATTGAAATGGCGGTATCGCGCATTGAGCGGCAGGGCGAACAGGCTTTTCGGGCCCCATTCGAAGCTATGGCTGGTGCCGTCGGCCAACTCGACCTGGGTGGTGCCGTGGCCCGCGAGCACATAGATGACCTCTTCATAGAGATGGCGGATCGGTTCGGATTTGGCCCCGGGCGGAATCTCGAAGAGGAAAATGCTGAGGAAATCGCAGCCCCCCTTTAAATGGGCGATGGCGCCGTTGATGCCGAAACGCGCCCACGGCGCGGTGTCCGCCGCCAAAAGATCGATGCCGAAATCTTCCATGATGGGGACGTGCTCGCCGGCGCACCAATCGAGATAGCTGTCGACCAGATATTTGCCCTCGGGGGCTTCCGTGATGGTGGCCATGGCCGTCACTCCGGCGCCGCGGCGGGTTGGTGGGGGGCTTCGTCGATGAAATCGCCCATGCCCGAGGCCACGCCCATCTTGTCGATTTCCTTGAGCCAGATGTTGTGAATGCGCGGGTCTTGATCGCCATATTCGATCTGGATGCCGCCTTGCTTGATGTCCTTGTCGACCGCCTTGTCCCACACCGCGCGCTTGGCCTGGGTCAAGGGGTAGCGGGTGGTGCCCATCTGCACCGCCAGATAGCGCGAAGGCACTTGGGCGATGTTGAAATGCTGGTGGAACATCTGGTCCGGCGGCGAATAGACCACGCCGTGATGCCAGTCGATGCGCTCAAACTCCTCGTCGCCCTCGTACCACAACAGCGAATAGCCCTTGCCGGTGACGGCGAAGACATTGACGCCGTTCATGTGGCGGTGGCCCTTCTTGTAGGTGCCGACCGGCATTTCCGAGGTGTGGCAGCCGATCGAATTCTCCGCCAGCATGAAGCGCAGATTGGTGCTCCTGGCGCCCCGCGCTTCCCACGCCTTCAGCTCGAAATTCGAGATATCGGGGACGAAGTTGGTCTCCCACTGATGGCGGCCCGGGCGCAGGGGGATGAACTCGCCCTCGCCGGCGAAGTAATCGGCGGCCCCTTCGCGTTCGGGGAAGCGCCACGGATTGTCGAAGATGAAATCTAAATTACGGAACCGGTTCATCACATAGACCAGGTTGTTGACCGAGGCGAAGCGTGCCGGCTCGCGGCCCGAGCCGTTGAAGTGGCGGTAGCGCGCATTCAAGGGCAGGGAGAACAGGCTTTTCGGGCCCCACTCAAAAGTGTGTTTGTGGCCGTCTTCGGTGGTGACCTGGGTGCTGCCATGGCCGGCCAGCACATAGATGACCTCTTCATAGATGTGGCTGAGCTCCGCCGAGCCGCCGCCGGGGGGGATTTCGAACAGGAAGATGGAGACGAAATCGTCCCGGCCATGGAGGTGGCAGAAGGCGCCGTTCATGCCATAGCGCTCCCACCGGCCGGGCTCGATGGTCAGCATATCGATGCCGAAATCATCGATGATGGGCACGCCCTCGGCCTGGCACCAGTCGAGATAGGAATCTACGAGATATTTGCCTTCGGCGGTCTGTGACACCCTGCTTATATCCCTGGGCTCATATCCCTGGCTCTGACGACACGGGCGCTGAAATCAATGTTTTCAGCGCCCGGTGCCCGGCGATTTTTTTAGCCGTTCTGTCAGGCGGTTTTTTTCAAATACGGGGATTCGTCGATATGCTCGCCCATGCCGGACTCGACCCCGTTCTTTTCCAGTTCCGCGAGATAGATCTCGTGGATACGCTGATCCTGGTTCTCATATTCGACTTGGTTGCCACCGTCCTCGACGGACGTATCGACGCCGCCGCCGAACAGGTTGCGCTTCGACTCGACGAAGGGATAGCGCATGCTGCCCAGCGCGATCGCCAGATAGCGGGCGGGTTCGGGGCTGGTGTTGAAATGTTGGTGGAACATCCCATCCGGCGGCGCGAACACCATGCCGTGCTGCCAGTCGATGCGCTGGAATTCCTCGTCGCCGTCGTACCACAGCAATGAATAGCCGGTGCCGTGGACGGTGAAGACATGGAAGTCGGCGCCGTGGCGGTGGCCCTTCTTGTAGGTGCCGGACGGCATCTGGGACGAATGGGCGTGCATGGTGCCGTCGGCCAGGATGAACTTCATGTTGGACGACCCGGCGCCGCGCGCCTCCCAGGATTTGAGCTCGAAGGCGGACAGATCGGGCACGAAATTGGTTTCCCACATGTTGCGCCCGGGCTTGATCGGGATGAATTCCCCCTCGCCGGCGAAGTAATCGGCGCTGCCCTCGCGCTCGGGGAAGCGGAACCCGTTGTTGAAGACGAAGTCTTCGTTGTGGAACAGGTTCAGCATGATGCACAGCGTGTTGGTGGCGGAGAACCGGGCCGGTTCGGTGCCCGAGCCGTTGAAATGCTGATACTTGGAATTCAGCGGCAGGGCGAACAGGCTTTTCGGGCCCCATTCGAAGGTGTGCTTCTGGCCGTCCTCGGTCTCGATGGTGGTCGAGCCGTGGCCCGACAGCACGTAGATGACCTGTTCGAACAGGTGCTGCTGGGGCGCCGATTTGCCGCCCGGCGGGATCTCCAAGACGAAAATAGAGACGAAATCTCCCCGGCCCTTCAAGTGCGCGATGGCGCCGTCGATGCCGAAGCGCGCCCAGGGCTTGGTTTCCACGGTCAGGAGATCGATTCCCAGGCCCTCGACCACGGGAACGCCTTCGCCCTCGACCCAGTCAAGATAAGGATCCAGCAGGAATTTGAGGTCCTTATCGGTTGTCATGATAGCCATTAACGTCCTCCATTGGGGGTGCCGTGGATATGGGGGGCGAAGTTTAGCACACCGAGCCCAAGCTTTTGCACCCCTTTCGGCCCGATTTCGCCCCGATTTCCCCTTGATTTCAGGGAGGGCGGAGGTTAGGCCATGCCATGGCCCAATATCCGCTTTCCCATATCCGTGTGCTCGATCTCAGCCGTATCCTGGCCGGGCCGTTGGCGTGCCAGACCCTGGCCGATCTCGGCGCCGAGGTCATCAAGGTCGAGCGCCCAGGCCGCGGCGATGACACAAGGGAATGGGGGCCGCCCTACCTCAACGGGGGCAAGGGCGAATACGCCCAGGAAAGCGCCTATTACCTCAGCGCCAACCGGGGCAAGCAATCGGTCACCGTCGATATCTCCAAGCCCGAGGGCCAAGACATCATCCGTGCGCTCGCGGCCAAATCCGACATCTTGGTGGAGAATTACAAGGTCGGCGGCCTTGCCGCCTATGGGCTCGGCTACGGCGATCTGAAGGGGCTCAATAAGGGCCTGATCTATTGCTCGATCACCGGCTTCGGCCAATCGGGCCCCTACAAGGACCGGGCCGGCTATGACTTCGTGACCCAGGCCATGGGCGGGCTGATGAGCGTCACCGGCGAGGCCGACGGCCGCCCCGGCGGCGGGCCCCAGAAGCTCGGCGTCGCGGTCTCGGACCTGCTCACCGGGCTCTATACCACCATCGCGTCCCTGGCGGCGCTGGCGCTGCGTGAGCGCACCGGCGAGGGCCAGCATATCGACATGGCGCTGTTTGACGTGGTGGTGGCATCCATGACCAATCAGGCCATGAGTTATCTGCTGACCGGCGTGGCGCCGGGTCGCATGGGCAACGCCCATCAGGTCATCGTGCCCTATGGCGCCTTCGCCACCGCCGATGATTACATGATCCTGGCGGCGGGCAATGATTCCCAGTACGCCAATTTCTGCAAAGTTGCGGGGCGCGATGACCTGGCGGCCGATCCCCGCTTCGCCACCAACCAAGGGCGCGTCAAGCACCGCGACATCCTGGTTCCCATCATCACCGACATCATCGCGGAAAGACCGCGGGCCGATTGGCTCACGTCATTGTCGGATGCCGGCGTGCCCTGCGGGCCGATCAATGATCTCGCCCAGATCTTCGACGATCCCCAGGTCAAGCACCGTGGCATGCGGGTCAGCCTCGACCACGTGCTCGCCGGCAAGGTCGACCATGTCGCCAACCCGATCAAATATTCCAATGCGGATCTCAGGCTCGAGACATCGGCCCCGACGCTGGGCCAGCATACCGACCAGGTCCTGGGCGAGCTGTTGGGCTACGACGCCGGCCACATTTCCCGCCTACGCGACGCGGGCATCGTCTGAGGGCAGAGCCAAAAACCGGCCCCAAGAGGGCCGGTTTCGTCTATTGGGCGCGAGGCACATCCGCCTACTGCATAGCAATGAATACGACCAATGAGATCACTGCCACAGCCGCAATGATGTAGAGTATTTTTCCTGGACGCGAAGGCGCGGGCTCTGCAGTGAGATTGGGGTCATCCTGAGGGTCTATTGCCACTTTATATTCCTTTTCAAAGATAAATGTTTCGAATCCATGATGGCAATTATCGCCGGCGAAATCTAGTCGGTTTCTTTAACCGCCATCATCGGGTTTTCCGATGAGGCGGGCCCGGCATCCGCGCGGGCCATTGTGACAGCTAATGAAACTGATTTAATGATATATTTTGATAGGAATTACTGATCAAACTTGGATTGCTTACATTTGTGTGCTTTGTTGCGCCGCCCAATGGAACTTGCGCAATGAGAGGCACCATGGACCTGACGTCATGGTCACACTGAAACAGCTGCGATACCTGGTCGCCATCGCCGACCAGCGCCATTTCCGCCGCGCGGCTGAACTCACCCATGTCAGCCAGCCGACCATCAGCGGGCAACTCAAGGACATGGAACTCAAGCTGGGTGTGCAACTGGTGGAAAGAAGCCGATCGCGTGTCTTGCTGACGCCCATTGGCAAGAATATCGTCGACCGTGCACGGGTTATCCTGAGCGAGGTCGAACAGATCACCGACCTCGCCAAACATGGGCTGAACCCGCTTGACGGCACGTTTCGACTCGGAATCCTGTCGACCCTCGGTCCTTATCTCCTTCCCCATATTCTACCCACCCTGCATGAGATGTATTCGAACCTCCGGCTTTATATTCGCGAAGCATGGCCGACGCTCAGGTTCACGATCTGGAGGAAGGCAGGCTGGACCTTCTGCTATTTCCCTTGCCCATCCGTGGGGCAGAAATCATATCCCAGCCCCTCTTCCGCGAACCCCTGTTGGTCGTCGTCCCCAAGGACCACCGCATCGCCGCAAAAAAGACCGTGCAGAGGCAAGATCTGTGCAACGAAACCGTCTTGGCCCTTGAACACGGCCATCGTTTGCATGACCAGGTCCACGACCTGTGTAAGGAATTCAATGCCAACATGTCCCTCGACTTCGAAGGCACAAGCCTCGACACCCTGCGGCAAATGGTTTCAATGGGGCTCGGGATATCGTTCCTGCCCATGCTCTACGTCCTGGCCGAGACCGATAACGACAAATCCGTCGCCGCCCGTCCCATTGACCGCAACGCTCCGAGCCGCTTGATCGGCTTGGCATGGCGCAGGCAGTCGTCACACCAGAAGGAATACGAGGAGCTAGCCAACTTCATTCGTACCTCCCTGGAAGATGTGCCTGGTATCAAGACGCTGCGGTAGCCGGTCTGGAAATTGCCGGCATGCGCATGTTCGATGGAAGAAATGTAGCCATCGGGCTTGACCGTCAGGATTTCGCAATCTGTTGTTGCCGGCACGTCCTTTGCCATGCAGGCTGATCAATGATCTCGGCCAGCACACCGACCAGGTCCTGGGCGAGTTGTTGGGCTACGACGGCGACCACATTTCCCGCCTGCGCGACGCGGGCATCGTCTGAGGGGCGATGCAAGGAGTAATCGCGAAGTGGCCGCTCTCCGTTAGGTTACGAGGTCCACAACATCCCGGCCTCGGTTAAAGAACCAAAAATGTCGGACCACCTCATCGCGGTTTTTATTCACCTTGTTTCAAGGTCCCAGAGTGGATTATGGTTACGGGTTTGCGAGGGAGTGGTAGTGACGTGACATTCGCAAAAGAA
>CBDUSV010000030.1:0-16213 GCA_965369885.1 uncultured bacterium | reverse complement strand
AGGTCCGGGGGTTTCACGGCCTTGAGGGCAAGCGCGTGTCATTGGACGCCGTGGGCTCGGGCACCCAGGTCAATGCCAGGCTTATCTTTCGGCGCCACAACATCTCCCTTAGCAAGATCAAGCTGGTCCACGTCCAGCTAGGCCCCGCCATCGATATGATGCGCACGGGCAAGCTTGACGCCTTTTTCTTCGTCGGCGGCTTTCCGGTCGCCGCCATCGCCGAACTGGCCCTAACGGTGCCGATCAAGTTGCTGCCGATCTCCGGGGAATTCGCCACCAGGTTGCTCAAGAGCGATCGTTTTTTCACCCCCACCGTGATCCCGGCCGGCACTTATAAAGGGGTGCCAAGAACCCAGACCGTCAGTGTCGGCGCCCAGTGGTTCGTCGATGCCAAGTTGGATGACGATCTTGTCTATGGCGTGATCCGGGCACTGTGGCACAAGAACACCCGCCGCTTGCTCGATAGTGGCCATCCCAACGCCAGGCTCATCAGACTTGAGACCGCGCTCTCGGGCATCGCGGTGCCCCTTCATCCTGGGGCGGAGCGTTACTACCGGGAAGCCGGGCTGATCAAATAATTGATTTTAGCCCTGAGATTCCAACTCGAATTCAGGGATGATCCAGGTCTCGTTCTCCGCCGCTTCGGTCCATTGCACCATCAAGGGATGGCCGAGCACGGCCTCGACATAGGCCTGGGCGGTGTCCTCCAGGGTAACTCCAAAGGTCCTGAAGCGGCTGGCCATGGGGGCATACATGGCGTCGGCGATGGTGAAGCCGCCGAACAGCAACTCGCCATCGGCGCCGAAATGTTGCCGGCAGTTGCGCCAGATCGCCTCGATCCGGTTGACGTCGGCGCGCACATCATCGGCGAGTTCGGGCGCCTGGGTGGGCGGGGTGGCCCGGATGTTCATGGGCATGGCGCGGCGCAAGGCAAGGAAGCCCGCATGCATTTCCGCCGAAACCGCCCGGGCGGCGGCGCGGGCTTCAATGGCGCTGGGCCACAGCTCGGCATGGGGGACATGTTCGGCGAGATATTCGGCGATGGCGAGGGAGTCCCAGATCACGGTATCGCCATGGCGAAGCACCGGCACCTTGCCCGAGGGCGAATGGCGCAGAATGTTCTCCCGGGTGTCGGCCTGGCGCAGCGGAATGACCATGTCGTCGAATTCGCCGCCGCTGGCGGCCAGCGCCAGCCAGGCCCGAAGCGACCAGGAGGAATAGTTCCGGTTGCCGATGATGAGGGTAAATTCCGCCATTTCCGTGCCTTTTCAGCCTTCGGTTTCGGGGCCGAGCCTTGCGGTGATAAGGCACCCAGCGTCCCGGCGCAACCCCGGTGCCCGGCAATAGCTGGGTAATTCCGTTGCTTCTGGATCGCCCCGGGTATAAGTAGGATCGTAAGCGGAACAAAATTCTGTGGAGAGAGCTTGGCCATGGCGATCAAGCTGACCTTCGACCAGGCGCTCGATATCTGGCGCGGTGCTGTTCTCGATACCGTGCGCCGCGATGCTCCCGATCTGACCGCCCGCCAGATGGCGGTGGTGCTTTCGGTCTATCTGGCGCCGCCGCCGCACACGGTGCGCGGCCTTGCCAAAATCCTCAATGTCTCGAAGCCGGCGATCACCCGTGCGCTGGACCGGCTCGAGAAGCTGGATTTCGTCAAACGCAAGGTCGATGAAAGTGATAAGCGCAGCGTTCTTATCCAACGCACCGTCAAGGGATCGGTTTATTTGCGCGAAACCGCGGATCTGATCGTCGCGGCGGGGGAAGCGAGCGAACGCTAAGCGCGCGAAGGCTCAAGCCAAATCCCCTAAGTTAAATCCCCTAAGCCAAATCCCAGATTATCTAAGTCAGATACCCGTGTCGGCGGCCTGGTCATCGGTGCCGGTGGCCGGGAGGCCTTCGCCGGTGGCGATGACGCAGCTGGTGCCGCTTGGTTTGGTGAGGATCACGGTCCAGGTGCCCTTGGTGGATGATTTGAGAATCTCCACAAGACCTTGATCCTTGATCATCTTGACTTCGGCCAAATGCTCTTCGAATTCAGCGGCAAGACGGTCAAGCATGTCTGTGCGGTCAATACAAATGGTCTGTGCCATCGCAAGCGAGGGCATGCCCATCAAAAGTGATATCGCAACAACTAACTTCTTCATCTCGGCCCTCCTCTTTATCTACCTGATCCCGGTTCGCGAGGCCGTGAATACGCGAAACGCGGTGATATCCATCGGCCCGATCCCTCCGGGCCGCGATCATATCTCCCTGTTAAGGCGTCGTTTTTAAAGAATTCGGACGGATTTACACCGTCACTGCTAACAATCTTACTTGCGGGTCGTTCACATATGGTTAATTTTAGAAGAATTCAAGAAAGTTTTTTTGGTTTTGTTTCAAGCCCATAGCCGGCCCAAATCCCGGCCAGGCCAAAAAAAGCCTCTCCGGCCGAAAAAAAGGCCACCGCCGATGCTGGCGGTGGCCCGAACAGAATCCACCCTATATTTGGTGGATAGAATTATTTGCCGAAGATGGCCTTGCGCGTGCGCTTGACCAGCTTGGCATCGATCTTCATGGCCTTGGCGATGAAAGCACCAAGTTCTTTGCCGGTGGTCGGCGACACCGGCACATTGCGTTTCTTGGCATCGGCGAGGAGGGCGGGATCCTTGACCATCTTGTCGAACGCCACGCGCAACGCCTTGACGCGGTCCTTGGGCACCCCTGGCGGGAAGGTAAACGAACGGCCCATCACCGCATAGGAAGACATGAAGGTGGCGATGTCCCGGTCGGCCTGGGACTTGGCCAGTTCAAGAAGGGTGGGGATGTTGGGAAGATCGGGCTCGCGCTTCACCCCGACGGTAATGATGGGGATCAGGAAGCCGGACTTGAACCAGGCGCTTTTCTGCTGCCTCCAGCTGATCCAGGCCAGGGACATGCCCTGGACCTCGCCGCGTTCGATGGCGACGGTAATCGAGCGGGAACCCTTATAGCCCTTGACGATCTTCGCCTTGGTGCCGAGCAGGGCGCCGACGATGGTCGGCAGCAGGAAGGTGGGCGAACCGGTGCCGGTGGAGCCCAGCTTGATGGTTTTCTTCTTCATGTCCGCCAGCGATGCGACACCGGAATCCTTGCGCACGGCGATGACATGGGGCGTCCCCACCATCGTGCCGAGGAATTGGAATTTTCTGACGTCGAATTTGACCTTCTTGGGCCTGAGCAACTGCCCGATCACCATGGAATCGACCAACATGCCGATTTCGGAGCCATCCTTGGGCGAGGCGTTGTAGACGAAATTCGTCGCCTTGAGTCCGCCGGCGCCGGTCATATGTTGGAGCACGATGGTGGGATTGCCCGGAATATGTCTGGGCCAATGGCGTGATGCCAGCCGCCCATACAAACCATAGGTGCCGCCGGGGCTGAAGGAGACCACGATCTTGACGGTTTTGCCGCGGTAGAAATCGGCGACCGATGCGGCGGTGCCGGATGTGAAGGATCCCAGCAGCGCCGCGGCCGCCACGAAGGAACCGATGAATAGACGATGGGCCATTTCTATTCTCCCTTTCATATTGATTAAGTCCTAGTCTTGGCCGGAGCCTAACATCACCGGATGGGTGGCGCCACAGGCTTGAAGGCCCTGGGTTGGGCTTCGGATACCGCTCCTTACTGGTCTTTACTGGCTGATCGCCCCGGCCTCGGCGACTTCGAGATCGAAGGCCGCCGCCATCAGCGCCTTGGTATAGGGGGTGGCGGGGCGCTCGAAGATCTGATCGGCGCTGCCCGCCTCCATGATGCGGCCGCCCCTGAGGACGATGATGTCGTCGGCCAGCGCACGCACCACCTTGAGATCGTGGCTGATGAACAGATAGGCGAGTTTGTGGCGGCGCTGCAGTTCGCGCAACAGATCGACGATCTGCGCCTGCACCGACATATCCAGCGCCGATGTGGGTTCGTCGAGCACGATGAGGCGCGGCTTCAACACCAGCGCCCGGGCGATGGAGATGCGCTGGCGCTGGCCGCCGGAAAATTCGTGGGGATAGCGGTGGCGGCTTTCCGGGTCGAGGCCAACCTCGCCGAGGGTCTCTATGATCATGGCTTCGCGTTCGCCATTGTCCTTGCCGATGTTGTGGGTCCGCAGCCCTTCCCCGACAATCTGGCCGACAGAAAGCCGCGGGCTTAAGGAGCCGAAGGGGTCCTGGAACACGATCTGCATCTCGCGGCGCAACGGGCGCAGTTGCTTCGAATGCCAACCCTGGATATTGTGGCCGCCGAACATCACCGGCCCCTCACTCGCGATCAGGCGCAGAAGACCAAGGGCCAGCGTGGTCTTGCCCGAGCCCGATTCGCCGACGATGCCCAAGGTCTGGCCTTCGCGGACCGAGACCGAGATGCCGTCCACCGCCTTGACGTAATCGACGGTGCGGCGCAACAGCCCGGCCTTGATCGGGAACCACACCTTGAAACTCTCCGCCGAAAGCACAACGCCGGCCCCGGCCACGGATGCGGTGGGCCGGCCCTTGGGTTCGGCCGCCAGCAGATGCTTGGTGTAGGCATGCTGGGGATCTGAAAACACGCCGTCGACGGTGCCGTGCTCGACGATCTTGCCCGCCTGCATGACGTGGACCTGGCTGGCGATCTTGCGCACCACGCCGAGATCATGGGTGATCAACAGCAATGCCATGCCAAGGCGTTGTTGCAAATCCTTGAGCAGGGCCAGGATCTGGGCCTGGATGGTGACGTCGACCGAGGTGGTGGGTTCGTCGGCGATCAACAGGGCGGGTTCGTTGGCCAGCGCCATGGCGATCATGACGCGCTGGCGCTGGCCGCCCGACAGTTCGTGGGGCAGCGCCCCCAGCCGACTTTCCGCCTCGGAAAGCCCCACCAGGTGCAACAGCTCCAGGGTGCGCGCCCGCGCCGCCTCGCGGTCGAGCCCCTTGTGCAGGATGAGGATCTCGTTGACCTGTTTTTCGATGTTGTGGAGCGGATTGAGCGACGTCATCGGTTCCTGGAAGATCATCGAGATGTGGTTGCCGCGCACCTTGCGCATCTCGCCTTGTGGCGCACCAATCATCTCATTGCCGTCGACCAGGATGGAGCCCTTGGGATGGCTGGCGGTGGGATAGGGCAAAAGCTGGAGGATGGAAAGCGCGGTGACCGACTTGCCCGAGCCCGATTCGCCGACCAGGGCGACGGTCTCACCCTTGTGGATATCGAAGGAAATCCCCTTGACCGCCTCGACATCGCCGCCCTGCGCGCGGAAGGTCACGGCGAGATCGCGGATGCTCACCAGAGGCTGGCTGGGCGTGGGGGTCACGGGGGGCGGGGCCATCACCGTCACCTCAGGGTCTTGCGCGGGTCGAAGGCGTCACGCACCGCCTCGCCGATGAAAATCAACAGTGACAGCATGAAGGCCAGCATGAAGAACGCCGTGAAGCCGAGCCAGGGCGCATGGAGATTGGCCTTGCCCTGTTTTAAGAGCTCACCGAGGGAGGGCGAACCCAGGGGCAACCCGAAACCGAGAAAGTCCAGCGAGGTCAGGGTGATGATGGAGCCCGACAGGATGAAGGGCACGAAGGTCAGGGTGGCGACCATGGCGTTGGGCAAGAGGTGGCGGAACATGATGGTGGCATTGCCGACGCCCAGCGCCCGGGCGGCGCGGACATAGTCGAAATTGCGCGCGCGCAGGAACTCGGCCCGCACCACGCCGACCAGGGACATCCAGCTGAACAACAGCAACAGCCCCAACAGCCACCAGAAATTGGGCTCGATGATGGAGGCCAGGATGATGAGCAGATAAAGCAGCGGAATGCTCTCCCACATCTCCATGAAGCGCTGGAACAACAGATCGGTCAGGCCGCCGAAATAGCCCTGCACGGCGCCGGCGCAGACGCCGATGATGGAGCTCAGGATGGTCAGCACCAGGCCGAACAGCACCGAAATGCGGAAGCCGTAGATCAGCCGCGCCACCACGTCGCGGGCCTGGTCATCGGTGCCGAGCCAGTTTTTCGTGGTCGGCGGCGAAGGCGATGGCTTCGGCAGGCCGAGCACCTGGCTGTCGAAGCTGTAAGGGATCGGCGGCCACATCATCCAGCCCTTGTCGGTGATCAGCTTCTTCACGATGGGGTCGGTATAATCGGCCTCGGTCTCGAACTCGCCGCCGAAATCGGTCTCGGAATAGGCCTTGAGAACCGGGGAGTAGAGCTCGCCTTTAAAGGAAATCAGGATCGGTTTGTCGTTGGCGATGAATTCGGCGAACAGGGAGAAGAAGAACAGAAATAGAAACATCCACAGCGACCAGAATCCCCGGCGGTTGGCGTGGAAATTGTCCAACCGGCGCCGGGTCAAGGGCGTGATGGACTTGCCGAGAAAGCGGTCTTGTCCTTGAAAGCGGTCCGGGGCCATCTCTCAGACCTCCCGGCTTTCGAAATCTATCCGCGGGTCGACCAGCACATAGGTCAGATCGCCGATCAGGCGCATCAACAGGCCGAGCAGGGAGAAGAAATAAAGCGTGGCGAACATCACCGGATAATCCCGGCCCAGCACCGCCTCGAAGCCCAACAGCCCAAGCCCGTCGAGGGAGAAGATGACCTCGATCAACAGCGACGCGCCGAACAGCATGCCGATGAACACCGAGGGGAAGCCGGCGATGACGATCAGCATGGCGTTGCGGAAGACATGGCCGTACAGCACCCGGCGCTCGGTCAGGCCCTTGGCGCGCGCCGTCATGACATATTGCTTGTTGATCTCTTCCAGGAAGGAATTCTTGGTCAGCATGGTCAGCCCGGCGAAGCCGCCGATCACCATGGCCAGGATCGGCAGGGTGATGTGCCAGAAATAATCGGCGATGCAGGACGCATTGACGACGCAGCCGGTGAAGCCGAGACCGACATATTCGTCGGACACCAGGCCACGCAAGGGGAACCAGTCGAGATACTGTCCGCCGGCGAACAGGATGATCAGCAATATGGCGAACAGAAAACCGGGAATGGCATTGCCGACGATGACGACGGCGCTGGTCCAGACGTCGAATTTGCTGCCGTCGCGCACCGCCTTGGCGACACCCAGCGGGATCGATATGAAATAGACCAGAAACGTCGTCCACAGGCCGAGCGAGATCGACACCGGCATCTTTTCCAGCACCAGGTCCACCACCTTGCGGTTCTTGAAGAAGCTTTCGCCGAAGTCGAAGGTGACGTAGTTCTTGAGCATGAGTGCGAAGCGCTCAAGGGGCGGCTTGTCGAGGCCAAACTGTTTTTCCAGTTTTTTGATCAGTTCCGCATCGAGGCCGCGGCCGGCGCGGGTCGTGCTTTCGACGCCGGGGCCCCCGCGTTGCTGACCCGAAGGGCCGGCCAGTTCGGTACGGGCACCTGCGCCGATGCGTTCCGTGGCGGCGACGCCCTGGCCCCGCAACTGCGCGATCAGGCGGTCCACCGGGCCGCCCGGCGCGGCCTGGATGACGACGAAATTGATCACCATGATCCCGAGCAGTGTGGGGACGATCAGCAAAAGCCGCCGGATGATATAATTGAGCATTCCGCGCGATGACCTAGCCGTGATCTCCGGCGATGTTGTCAGGCGGCAGGAGCGCCGCCGTCACGAGAATTTTCACGGCGCTTACTTTGCCAAGCTAGTTCGCCTTTGTCTTGGATAATTTGCCCTTGAGCCCCGCTTCCTTGCCCGGGTCGATCCACCATCTGTCGAAGGAGGAGCCGCGGATCGGGGTTTTCTTGGGATAGCCGAACTTGTTCCAGAACACATAGCGGTCATAGGGAATGTGCCATTGCGGGATGATGAAGCGTTTCCACAACAGAACCCGGTCCAGCGCCCGCACCCGGTCGACCAGGCTTTTGCGGTCGGGCGCCGCGATCACCATCTCGATCAGTTCATCGACCGCCTTGTCCTTGATGCCCATGATATTGCGGCTACCCTTGATGTCCGCCGCCCGGCTCAACCAGTAATCGCGCTGTTCGTTGCCCGGCGACAGGGACTGGCCGAATGTGCCGATCACCATGTCGAAATCGAAATCCCTGAGACGGTTTTGATACTGGGCGGGATCGACCAGGCGGGCCCGGGCACGGATGCCCATTCGTTTCAAATTGCGGGCAAAAGGCAGGACGATGCGCTCGAACGCCGGGCTGACCAGAAGGATTTCAAAGTTCATCTGCCTGCCGGTCTTGGCGCTCACCAGCTTCTTATTGCGGACAACCCAGCCGGCTTTTTTGAACATCCGCAACGCCTTACGCTGGCCTGTACGGATATTGCCCGACCCGTCATAGGACGGGGCTTTGTATGTCTTGGTGAACACCTGGTCCGGAATGCGGCCGCGGAAGGCTTCCAGGATCTTCAATTCATTGCCCTTGGGCAGGCCCGACGACGCCAACTCTGAATTGGAAAAGAAGCTCTCGGTGCGGGTGTACTGGCCGTAGAACAGGTTCTTGTTGGTCCATTCGAAGTCGAAGGCGAAGGCCAGGGCCTGGCGCACATTGGGGTCCATGAACATGGCGCGCCGGGTGTTGAAGACGAAGGCCTGCATGCCCGCCGATCTTTTGTGTGGGAAGGGTTTCTTGATCAGATGCCCGGCCTTGACGGCGGGGACGTCATAAGCCGTCGCCCAGGCCTTCGATTCGTTCTCGGCGCGAAAATCGAAGCCGCCGGTCTTGAGGGCCTCGCGGGCCACCGTGGCGTCCCGGTAATAATCGATATGGATGACATCAAAATTATAGCTGCCGACATTGACCGGAAGGTTGCGGCCCCAATAGGTCTTGTCGCGCCGGTAGGTGATCGACCGCCCCGGTTCCACCGATTTGATCCGGTAGGGCCCTGAGCCCAGGGGCGGCTCCAGGGTGGTCTTGGCGAAGTCGCGGGTTTGCCAATAGGCCTTGGGCAGGATCGGGAACTGCCCCAGGATCAGCGGCAGTTCGCGGTTTTCCCCGGGCCTGAAGGAAAATTTGACCCGCAGTTTCGAGGTCTTCTCGATCTTGGTCACATTGCCGTAATAGACCCCCCAGAACGGGCTGCCCTTGTCGCGCAGGATGTTGAACGAGAAGATGACATCATCGGCGGTGACCGCGCTGCCGTCATGAAAGCGCGCCTCGGGGCGCAGCGTGAAGGCGACCCAGGAACGGTCCTTGGGGGTCTCGATGGTCTTGGCAAGGCGGCCATACATGGAGAACGCCTCATCATCGGAGCCCGCCATCAAGGTGTCGTAGATCAGCCCGATGCGCGCCGCAGCGACGCCCTTGATGATGAAGGGATTGAGGCTGTCGAAGGTGCCGGTCGACGCCATCTTGACCTTGCCGCCCTTGGGCGCGGTGGCATTGACATGTTCGAAATGGGTAAAGCCGGGGGAGAATTTCAACACCCCATGCATGGCGATGCCGTGGCTGGGACTGGCTGGGCTCTCGGCCTTGGCCGGGTTCCCCGTGCCGGTGGCCACAATCCCCATTGCCAGGCCCAGGATGCCGGCTTTGATCATCGTCCTCATGGTCATGCTCCGGTTAGCAGCGCCAGCGCCGCTGCTTGGATGCGGGCGTCGCCGGCGGCGATGACCCGGCCGTCGGAGGAAATCGTCAGCGCTTGGCCGGACCAATCGGTCATCACCCCGCCGGCGCCTTCGACCACCGGGACCAGGGCGCAATAGTCATAGGTCCCCAACGACGCCTCGACCACCAGATCAGTGTAGCCCGAGGCCAGCAACCCGTAGGCGTAACAATCGGCGCCGTAAAGCGGATAGCACACCTGGCGGCTGAGACGGCCGAAGGCCTCTTCGTCGTCGCCTTTGAACATGGCGGGCTCGGTGGCGTAGAGCATGGCGTCGCCGATGGCCTCGCAGGGCCGCACCCGCGCGTCGGTGCCGTTGAAAGTGGTGGGGCGGCCCTTGGCTCCGATCCAGCGTTCATGCAGCACCGGCTGGTCGATGATGCCGAGCACCGGCCGGCCCTGATATGCGAGGGCGACCAGGGTGCCGAACAACGGCTTGCCGGTGATGAAGGATTTGGTGCCGTCGATGGGGTCAAGCACCCAGACGTAGTCCGCCTCGCCCCGGATCGTGCCGAACTCCTCGCCGATGATGCCATGCCCGGGATAGGCGGTTTCGATCATTTCACGCATCACACGTTCGGCCTCGCGGTCGGCCACCGTCACCGGGGACTTATCCGCCTTGCGGTCGACGGCGATGGGACCGCGGAAGATGGGGCGGATGACGTCGCCTGAGGCGTCCACCAGCTTTTCCGCCAATTCAACATAGGACGCGGAAATCATGTCATTCATGGGGCGGGCCTCGAAGCCGTCCGCAATTTCGGCCGCTCAAGGCAGCGGCGCCGGATTGTCGCTGAGGGTGCGCAGATAGGCGATCAGCGCCGCACGGTCGGAAATCTTTTTGATGCCCCTGGCCGGCATCTTGTTGCCGGGTATCGCTTTCTTGGGGTTGGCGATGAAGCGGTCCAAGTCCTCATATCCCCAACTGCCGCCGGCCTTGGCCATGGCCTTGGAATAGGAATAGCCCTTTGAACGCGCCTTCGGGGCGTTGATGATGTTCCACAGATTGGGGCCGATCTTCTTGGCGCCGCCCTTTTTGAAGGTGTGGCAGATGATGCATTGCTTGGCGACGATCTTGCCTCTGGCGATGTCGGCTTTGGCCAACATCGCACCGATCCCATCACCCGCCGCCTTCGCCGGCGCTGGCGCCGGAGTGGGTGCGGGGGCCGGCGCCGGGGTGGCCGCGGGTGCGGGTGCCGGGGTGGCTGCGGCTGCGGCTGCAGGCGCCTGCTCGGCCCCGGGGGCGGGAAAAGCGTGTTTGCTCAGCTCAGTGGGGTTGACCAGAACATTGCCGGCAAAATGGATCACGATGATCGCGGCCACGGAGGCAACGATGGCGCCGATGATCTCCGTCCACTTGTATCCGAACATTGACGCGTCTCCGAATTCCTATGGTCAAGACTTTTGATGTGGGCGTTGGTGATGCGGGCGCTAGACTAATCACTTCCCATGGCCCTGTCCAACTCGCCGGGGCCAACCCGCCGGGGCAAGCGGGACAAACCCGGTTTCGCTGCCCAGCCCAGCGGTATATGGTGCCCGGCGAAAACTTGGCACGAAAAACATGGCAATGGATGCGGCCCGGCCTTCCCACAATGGGGGGCATCGGGCGGCTTTGGACCCGAACATGGCGCTTCCTCAAAACCCCGTCACCATCATACCGGCGCGGCTGAATTCGACCCGGCTCAAACGCAAGGTGTTGGCCGATCTTGGCGGCGAGGCCATGATCGTTCATGTCTGGCGCCGCGCCATGGAGGCCGAGCTGGGGCCGGTTTACGTCGCCTGCGATGACAATGAGATCGCCGATGTGGTGACGGCGGCGGGCGGCGAAGCCATCATGACCCGATCCGACCATGCCTCGGGCTCGGACCGCATCTTCGAGGCCTTAGGGATAATTGAAGGCGGTGTCATCGAAGGTGGCGCCGAATTCGATGCGGTGGTCAATATCCAGGGCGATCTTCCCACCCTGGACCCGGCCTTGCCCAAGGCCGCGTTCGCGCTCCTCGATATGGCCGAGGTCGATATCGCCACGCTGGCCACCGAAATCACCAATCCCTCGGAGCGCCACGACGCCAATGTGGTCAAGGTCGTTGCCGCCCGTGAGGCGGGTGCCGGGCGTGGCACCGCGCTCTATTTCAGCCGCGCCACCGTTCCCGCCGGCGATGGGCCGCTCTACCACCATATCGGGCTTTACGCCTACCGCCGCCAAGCGCTCGAGACCTTCATCGGCCTGCCGCCAAGCGGGCTTGAGACCCGCGAGCGCCTCGAACAGCTGCGCGCGCTCGAGGCCGGCATGCGCATCGAGGTGGCCTTCGTTGACACCGAACCCCTCGGTGTCGATACTCCCGACGACCTCGCCGCGGCCCGGCAGATTCTGGGGAGATTGCGGGGAGCTTAAGGCTTCATGGGTAAAGCGGCGATCGTGACGTGAGCTTCGAACCATCACCACACAACACCGATCCGGAACGCACCGTGGTGTTCCAAGGCGTGCCGGGCGCCTATTCCGATCTTGCCTGCCGCCATGCCTATCCCGATATGACGACCCTGCCGGTGGCGTCCTTCGAGGATGCCTTCGCCGCCATCGAGACGGGCCGCGCGGCCCTGGGCATGATCCCGATCGAGAATTCGGTGGCGGGCCGGGTCGCCGATATCCATGCTCTGATGCCCTCCTCGGCGCTTCATATCGTCGCCGAGCACTTCCAGCGGGTGAACCACCATCTGTTGGCGGTCAAGGGCGCCGCCATCGAGGATCTCAGGACCGTCCACAGCCACGTTCACGCCATCAGCCAGTGCCGCAAGCTGATCCGCGAGCTCGGCGTCACCGCCGTGGTCCATGCCGACACCGCCGGCGCCGCCGCCGACGTGGCTGACCGCAATGATCCCACCATGGGCGCCATCGCGTCGGCGCTGGCCGCCGATATTTACGGGCTGCAATCGCTCCGCGCCAATATCGAGGACGCGGAACACAACACCACCCGTTTCGTCATCCTCGCCACGGAGCCGGTCGACCCTACCCCCCAGGCCGGGCTGGTGATGACATCGTTCCTGTTCCGGGTGCGCAACATCCCCGCCGCGCTTTACAAGTCCCTCGGCGGCTTCGCTTCCAACGGCGTCAATATGACCAAGCTGGAAAGTTACATGGTGGGCGGCAACTTCGCCGCCACCCAGTTCTATGCCGAGATCGAAGGCCACCCGGGCGAGGACTCGGTGGCCTTGGCGATGGAGGAATTGAACTTCTTCTCCGACGAGGTGCGCATCTTCGGGGTCTATGCCGCCCACCCCTTCCGCGCCGGCGGCAAGGCCAGCGACGGCGTCTGACCGGCCCGCTTAATTCCCCTCGAGCCAGTCGCGGATCAGGTGGCGGGCGATCGAGACCCGGCGCGGCAGGCGCAGTTTGTTTCCCGAGCGCTCCTCGAAATCAATCACTTCGGCGCGGTCGAACCAGCGGGCATCGACCAGCTCATTGTGGTCGATAACGATCTCGGTGGTGGCGGCCTCGGCGGTGAAGCCGAGCATGAGATTGCCCGGGAACGGCCACGGCTGGGAGGAATGGTAATGGACCTTGGAGACCTCGATGCCGGCCTCTTCCTTGACCTCGCGGGCGACCGCCTCTTCCAGGCTTTCACCGGGCTCGACGAAGCCGGCCAGGGTCGAATACTGATATTGGTTCCACTGGTTCTTGCGCCCGAGCAGGCATTTGTCGCCAAAGGTCACCAGCATGATCACCGCCGGGTCGGTGCGCGGGAAGTGCAGGGCGGCGCAGGCGGCATCGCTGCATTTGCGCACATGGCCGGCCTCGGAGCTGACCGTCGCCGCGCCGCAGACGCCACAGAAACGGTGGCGGCTATGCCAGTAGACCAGCCCCTTGGCGTGGGCACACATCGCGCCGTCGCCGCGGCTTAACAGCGCGCCGATATCGCGCAGCCCGATAAATTCTCCGCGGCCACGAAGCTCGGGGGTTTCCATCGGGTCC
This sequence comes from uncultured bacterium, assembly GCA_965369885.1. Taxonomy (GTDB): domain Bacteria; phylum Pseudomonadota; class Alphaproteobacteria; order SMXQ01; family SMXQ01; genus JAZFWG01. The sequence continues at coordinate 2,727 of CBDUSV010000030.1, read as the reverse complement.
TCAAGGCCGGAGATATCGACGACGAAGCGCGCGCCCTCGCCATCCATGCCGAGCAAAGTGAACTCCGCATTGTCCCTGGCAAGGCCCCGGGCCGCATCGACGGGGAGCATGGCGAGGCGGGGATCGTCGCCCATCTCCACCAGGTTGGTGTCCCGCCACATGGGCAGGACACGGCATTCGGGATGGGCCAGTTGCGCTTCGACCCAGCCCGCGTCCTTGCGTTGGATGCCGGCGCGGTCAAGCTCGGCGCCGGCGAAGAAATTGGTGGGTTTGACCCCGAGATGGCGGCCCGGCCCGGATAGATTTGGCCCAGACGGGTCCGGGATCAGCGCATCCGGGTTGGGAATGATATTTTTGGTGTCCCGCGGCGGCGCCATGGCTCAACCCTTCCCCGAAAGCGGCGCACGGAACAGCACCAGGGCGAACCAGTCCTGATCGTCGGTCCAGATATGCGCCACCTCCAGCCCGGCGGCGGCGAATTCAGGCGGCAGGTTTTCGGTGTCGAACTTGCGCGAAACCTCGGTGTGGATGGTCTCATCGGCGTCGAAGGCGATTTCGAGATCAAGATCGACGAGGGTCACGGTGTGGGCGAGGCGGCTTTTGAGGTGCATTTCGATCTGGTGAGCTTGGGTGTCGTAGAAGGCGTGATGGGCGAAATTCCCGAGCACGAAGTCGCCGCCATAGCGCCTATTCAGATGGCGCAGCATGTTGAGATTGAATTCGGCGGTGACGCCCTGGGCATCGTTATAGGCGGCCTCGATGATCGCCACGTCTTTCTGCAGATCGAACCCGACCAGGAAATAGTCCCCAGGGGTCATGGCGGCGGTGACGTGGTCTAAAAGGTGCTTCCGCTCAAGGTGGTCGAAATTGCCGATGGTGCTGCCCAGGATCATCACCATCCGCGCCGGCGCCTGGCGCGGCCCAAGCGCAGCCAGCGCGCGCTCATAGGTGCCCGAAAATGCCTGGATCTGGAGATCATCGTAATGGCTTAAGAGGTCGAGGGAGCTTTCGGTGAGCATGGCCTCGCTGACATCGATGGGCAGGAATTGCAACGGGTGGCCGCATTGGGCATGGGCGTCCAGCAACAGCCTGGTCTTGGACGCGCTGCCACTGCCGAGCTCCACCAGCTCGCAAGGGCCGGTAAAGCCGGCGATGTCGCGGGCGTTGCTCTCCAGGATCAGCCGTTCGGTGCGGGTCGGATAATATTCCTCCAATTCGCAGATTTTTTCGAACAGCTGCGAGCCGTGATCGTCGTAGAAATATTGCACCGGCACGGTCTTTTGCGCTTGCGTCAGGCCGGCGATCACGGCCTCGCCATCGTCGCTGGTAAGGGCCGGATCGGCGAGCCTGGTGTGGCTAAATCGCGTACTTACCTGGTCCATGGGCGCTTTGAATCCTCTAGGCATAATCTGGCGCTGGGACAGGATGATACCCGCCAAGGATTGGGATGGCAAAAGCCGTAATAAACTTGATGGCAAAACCGCGCCAAGCAGGTCCAGACATGAAATCCCTTACAGGTTGATCGGCGGTGATGATATAGTCCGGCTGGGAGGTCGGCGATGGACGGGCGCCTCGCCAACCCGGTCAGATCCGGAAGGAAGCAGCCGTAACGAGATTTTGCCCGGGTCGTTGTCCGGCCTTCCACCCCGTTGCCGGCGGCGGCGACCGCAGCCGCCTCACGGGGAGAAAATCGCGCGCAATGAATGATTTGATGTCCTCGACCGAACCCTCCGAGACCCCCTACCGCGTCCTTGCCCGCAAATACCGTCCGGCCACCTTTGGCGGACTGATCGGCCAGGACGTCATGGTGCGGACCCTGACCAACGCCATCGCCTCGGACCGCCTGGCCCACGCCTATCTGCTCACCGGGGTGCGCGGCATCGGCAAGACCACCACGGCGCGCATCATCGCCCGGGCGCTCAACTGCACCGGCGGTGATGGCGATGGGCCGACCGCCGAGCCCTGCGGCGAATGCGACCATTGCCTTGCCATCGCCCAGGACCGCGACGTCGACGTCATCGAGATGGACGCGGCCTCGCGCACCGGTGTCGATGACATTCGCGAGTTGATCGATGGCGTGCGCTACCGCCCGGCGGCGGCGCGCTACAAGGTCTACATCATCGACGAAGTCCACATGCTGTCCAAGAATGCCTTCAACGCCTTGCTCAAGACCCTGGAAGAGCCGCCCGAGCACGTGAAATTCATCTTCGCCACCACCGAGGTGCGCAAGCTGCCGGTGACGGTGCTGTCGCGGTGCCAGCGTTTCGATCTCAAGCGGGTGGACGCCGCCGATCTCGCCGATTATCTCGCCACCATCGCCGAGCGCGAAGAGATGGAGATCGACGCCGGCGCGCTGGCCTTGATCGGGCGCGCCGCCGACGGCTCGGTGCGCGACGGCCTGTCGTTGCTCGACCAGGCCTTTGCCCACGCCATGGGCGACGCCAGCGCCATCACCGAGGACCAGGTGCGCGACATGCTCGGCCTCGCCGACCGTGGCCAGATCTTCGCGCTGTTCGAGGCGGTGATGCGGGGCGATGCCGGCAAGGCTTTGGAATTGCTAGAGGACCAGCACCGCGCCGGCGCCGATGCGGTGGCGGTGGTCCAGGATCTGTTGGAGATGACCCATTGGCTGACCCGGGTCAAGCTCTCCCCCGAACTTGCCGACGACATCACCGTGCCGGAGGCCGAGCGCACCCTGGCGCGGACCATGGCGGAACGGCTTGCGAT
>CBDUSV010000029.1:0-16253 GCA_965369885.1 uncultured bacterium | reverse complement strand
ATTGCGGTTTTTGCCAGGAGGCCTGCCCGGTGGATGCCATCGTCGAGGGACCCAATTACGAATACGCCACCGAGACCCGGGAAGAGCTCATGTACGACAAGGCCAAGCTGATGGAGAACGGCGACCGCTGGGAAGACGAGATCGCGCGCAATCTGGCCGACGATGCGCCCTACCGGTGATGGCGCGGTGAAAGATGAAACCATGGATGGACTGCAACATATGACTTTGACCACACCGGCAAATTGCCATGGGAGGGCGCCGCGTTGATTATCCACGCCCTGGCCTTCTACTTGTTCGCCGTCGTCACCGTGGCCGCCGCCGTCATGGTGATCTCGTCCCGCAACCCGGTGCATTCGGTGCTGTTCCTGATCCTCTCCTTCTTCAGCGCGGCCGGGCTGTTCGTCCTCATGGGCGCCGAGTTCATCGCCATGATCCTGATCATCGTCTATGTCGGCGCCGTGGCGGTGCTGTTCCTGTTCGTCGTCATGATGCTCAACATCAACGTCACCGAGATGCGCCAGGGATTCCTGGAATATCTCCCCATCGGCGGACTGATCGGTTTTGTGCTGTTGATCGAGCTCGCCTTCATCGTCGCCAACTGGACCATGGCGCCGGGTGCCGTGGCCCAGGTGCCGACCCCTCCCATCGCCGAGGTCACCAACGCCGAGGCCTTGGGCCGGCTGCTCTATACCCGCTACATCTATTTGTTCCAGGCCGCCGGGCTTTTGCTGCTGGTCGCGATGATCGGCGCCATCGTGCTGACGTTGCGTGAGCGCGATGGGGTGCGCCGCCAGCGTATCTCCAGCCAGATCGCGCGCACCCGCGAAGAGTCCATCGAGATCAAGAAAGTCGAAAGCGGGAGCGGCATCTGATGTTCGAGATCACCCTGGGTCATTATCTGACCGTTGCCGCCATCCTGTTCACCCTCGGGATCTTCGGCATTTTCCTCAACCGCAAGAACGTCATCGTCATATTGATGTCGATCGAGCTCATGCTGCTTGCGGTCAATATCAACCTGGTGGCGTTCTCGACCCACATGGGGGACCTGGTGGGACAGGTCTTCGCCATGTTCGTCCTCACCGTCGCCGCCGCCGAGGCCGCCATCGGCCTCGCCATCCTCGTGGTCTATTTCCGCAACCGCGGATCGATCGCCGTCGAGGACATCAACCTGATGAAGGGCTGAGCCGGAATGTATGTCGCCACCATATTCCTGCCCCTGATCGGCGCCGCCATCGCCGGGCTGTTGGGCTCGGTGATCGGCGACCGCGGCGCCCGCCTGGCCAGTTGCGGCGCCATGCTGCTTTCGGCGCTGGGCGCCATCTTCGTGTTCTACGATGTGGCGGTGCTTGGCAACGCCCGGGTGGCCGAGCTTTTCACCTGGATCGATTCCGGCACCTTCGAGGTCGCCTGGGCGCTCAAGTTCGATACCCTGAGCGCGGTCATGGTCCTGGTCGTCACCGTGGTGTCGTCGATGATCCATGTCTATTCCATCGGCTATATGGCCCATGATTCCTCGATCCCGCGCTTCTTCAGCTATTTGTCGCTGTTCACCTTCTTCATGCTGATGCTGGTCACCGCCGACAATTTCCTGCAGATGTTCTTCGGCTGGGAGGGGGTCGGGCTGTGCTCGTACTTCCTGATCGGGTTCTGGTACGACCGCCCGGCCGCCAATGCCGCCGCCATCAAGGCCTTCATCGTCAACCGGATCGGGGATTTCGGCTTCGCCCTCGGCATCATGGCGGTGTTCTTGATGTTCAATTCCATGAGCTTCGACACCGTGTTCGCGGCGGCGCCGGCGATGGCGGGCAAGAGCTTCAATTTCATCGGCCTCGAGGTCGATGTCCTGACCACCACGTGTTTGCTGCTGTTCATCGGCGCCATGGGCAAGTCGGCCCAGTTGGGCCTGCACACCTGGTTGCCTGACGCCATGGAGGGGCCGACCCCGGTCTCGGCCCTGATCCATGCCGCCACCATGGTGACGGCCGGCGTGTTCATGGTGGTGCGGCTGTCGCCGATGTTCGAATATGCCCCGGTGGCGCTGGCGGTGGTCGCCGTGGTCGGGGCGTCGACGGCGCTGTTCGCCGCCACCGTTGCCTTGACCCAGACCGACATCAAGCGGGTCATCGCGTACTCGACCTGCAGCCAGCTTGGCTACATGTTCTTCGCCGCCGGGGTCTCGGCCTATTCGGCGGCGATCTTCCACCTCGCCACCCACGCCTTTTTCAAGGCGCTTTTGTTCCTCGCAGCCGGTTCGGTGATCCACGCCATGTCCGATGAACAAGACATGCGCAAGATGGGGGGGATCTGGCGCCTGATCCCGGTGACCTACGGCCTGATGTGGATCGGCTCCCTGGCGCTCGCCGGGGTTCCGTTGTTCGCCGGATATTTTTCCAAGGACATCATCATCGAGGCCGCCTATGCCGCCGGCACCGGCTATGGCGACTACGCCTTCTGGCTCGGCGTCCTGGTGGCGCTGTTGACGGCGTTCTATTCGTGGCGACTGATCTTCCTGACCTTCCACGGGGCGCCCCGCGCCGACGAGAGAGTGATGGCCCATGTCCATGAATCGCCGCGCACCATGACGATCCCGATGATGGTGCTGGGAGTCGGCGCGGTGTTCCTGGGCTTTGTCGGCTATTGGACCGTCGGCGACGGCGCGGCGGATTTCTGGGGCTCCTCGATCGTCATATTGCCGTCCCATTCGGCCCTTGCCGATGCCCATCACGTGCCGCTGTGGGTCAAGGGGATGCCGGTGGCGCTCGCCATATTCGGCATCGCGCTGGCCTATCTGTTCTACCAGCTTCGTCCCGGGCTTGCCGCATGGACAGCTTTAAGATTCCATGCGATCTATGTGTTTTTGCTCAACAAATGGTATTTCGACGAGCTCTATGACCGCATCTTCGTGGAGCCGGCCAAGGCCCTTGGCCGCGGCTTCTGGAAGTCGGGCGATGGCGAGGTGATCGACGGCGTCGGGCCCGATGGCCTGGCCCGGGCGACACTGGATCTGGCGCGCCGGGCGAGCAAGCTTCAGACCGGCTATGTCTACCATTATGCCTTCGCCATGCTGATCGGTGTCGCCGCGTTGGTGAGCTGGTATCTCTATCGCGGGACGGGCTGAGCATGACCGATTGGCCGCTCCTGTCGCTCACCATTTTCCTGCCGCTGATTGGCGCCGGGGCGATCATGACCATCCGCGGCGAGGCCGCCCTGGTCGCCCGTAATGCGCGCTATGTGGCGCTGTGGACGTCCTTGATCACTTTCGTGCTGTCGCTGATGGTGTGGGACGGCTTCGATGCCCGGCTCGGCGGCTTCCAGTTCGTCGAAAAGACCCAGTGGATTTCGACGTTCAACATCTCGTATTACCTGGGTGTCGACGGCATTTCGGTGTTTTTCGTGCTGCTGTCGACGTTCCTGACACCGCTTTGCATCCTTGCCAGCTGGGACGCCATCCGCGACCGGGTCAAGGAATACATGGTCGCCTTCCTGGTCCTGGAGACCCTGATGGTCGGCATGTTCTGCGCCCTCGATTTCGTGCTGTTCTATGTGTTCTTCGAGGGCGTATTGCTGCCGATGTTCCTGATCATCGGCATCTGGGGCGGTGAGCGGCGGGTCTATTCGGCCTTCAAGTTCTTCCTTTACACCCTGACCGGGTCGGTGCTGTTGCTGTTGGCGGTGTTGGCGATCTACTTGACCGCCGGCACCACCGACATCCCGGCGCTGATGAATTTCACCTTCGCCAGGGACATGCAGCTATGGCTGTGGCTGGCGTTCTTCGCGTCCTTCGCCGTCAAGATCCCGATGTGGCCGTTCCACACCTGGTTGCCCGACGCCCACACCGAGGCGCCGACGGCGGGTTCGGTCATCCTTGCCGGCGTGCTGTTGAAGATGGGGGCTTACGGGTTCCTGCGGTTTTCCATCCCCATCCTGCCCCTGGCATCGGACTATTTCACGCCCCTAATCTTCACCCTCTCCATTATCGCCGTGATCTACACCTCGCTGGTGGCCCTGGCCCAGGAGGACATGAAGAAGCTGATCGCGTATTCGTCGGTTGCCCATATGGGATTCGTGACGCTGGGCATCTTCAGCTTCAACGTCCAGGGCATCGAAGGGGCGATCATCCAGATGCTGAGCCACGGCGTGGTCTCCGGCGCCTTGTTCCTGTGCGTCGGGGTTGTTTATGACCGCATGCACAGCCGCGAGATTTCGCGCTATGGCGGGCTGGTGCACCGCATGCCGGCCTATGCCGCCATGTTCATGGTGTTCACCCTGGCGGCGGTGGGATTGCCCGGGACCTCGGGGTTCGTCGGCGAATTCCTCGTCCTGGTCGGGGTGTTCCAGGCCAACACCTGGGTGGCGCTGCTGGCCACCAGCGGCATCGTGCTCGGCGCCGCCTATATGCTGTGGCTCTACCGCCGCGTCATCTTCGGCAAGCTCGAGCGCGAAGACCTCTTGGACATCGCCGATCTCAATCGCCGCGAGATCGCGATCTTCGCGCCGATGGTGGCGGTGGTGCTGTGGATCGGGATCTATCCGGCGCCGTTCCTTGACGCCATTCACCTCTCGGTCACCGGCCTGATCGAGAACTATCAGGCCGCGCTCGCGGCGGGGGTGAAAAGCGCGGCGGTGACGGTGGTGCGTTAGGCATGGTGGGATTGGATACGGATCATGGTTGAATGGGACATCAAACAGTTGGTGCCGGCGATCCCGGAGATATTCCTGGCGCTGTCGGCGTGCATTCTGTTGATGCTCGGCGCCTTCCGCCAAGCCGTCTCGGCCCGGTTCATGTGTCTGCTGAGCGCCTTGGTGCTCGTCATGATCCTGATCCTGGTGTTGTCGATTCCGGCGGGACCGCGCATCGGCTTCGGCGGCATGTTCATCTTTGACGGTTTCGCCAAGTTCACCAAGGCCTTGGTGCTGACCGGCTCGATCTTCGCCATCATCATGTCGCTGGGCTATATCGAACGCGAGAACATGGCGCGGTTCGAATATCCTCTGCTGTTCCTGTTCGCGGCCTTGGGCATGATGATGATGATCTCGGCCAACGATCTCATCGCGCTCTATCTCGGCATCGAATTGCAAAGCCTGTCGCTTTACATCATCGCCTCGTTCCGCCGCGATTCGACCCGATCCACCGAGGCCGGGCTTAAATATTTCGTTCTCGGCGCGCTGTCTTCGGGCATGCTGCTTTACGGCGCGTCCCTGGTCTATGGTTTCGCCGGCACCACCGATTTCGCCGTCCTGGCCAAGGTTTTGGCCGGGGCCGAGCCCGCCATCGGCGTCGTCATCGGCCTGGTCTTCATCGCCGCCGGGCTCGCCTTCAAGGTTTCGGCGGTGCCGTTCCACATGTGGACCCCGGATGTTTATGAGGGCGCGCCGACGCCGGTGACCGCCTTTTTCGCGGTGGCGCCCAAGATCGCCGCGGTGGCGCTGCTGGTGCGGGTGATGATGGGGCCGTTCGGCAGCCTGATCGACCAATGGCAGCAGATCATCGTCTTGCTCTCGGTGGCTTCGATGTTGCTGGGCGCGTTTGCCGCCATCAATCAGCGCAACATCAAGCGGCTGATGGCTTACAGCTCCATCGGCCATGTCGGCTATGTCCTCATCGGCCTTGCCGCCGGCACCGAGGCCGGGGTGAGGGGGGTGCTGATCTATCTGATGATCTATCTGTTCATGACCGCCGGCACCTTCGCCTGCATTCTCACCATGCGTTTTCAGGACCGCATGTTGGTGAATATCGACGATCTGGCGGGCCTCGGGCGCACCAGGCCGGCGCTTGCCGTGGCCATGGGGGTGTTCATGTTCTCGCTGGCGGGCATACCGCCGCTGGGCGGATTCTTCGGCAAGCTGTTCGTCTTCATGGCGGCGATCGATGCCAAGCTCTATGCCTTGGCGATCATCGGGGTGCTGTCCAGCGTGGTGGCGGCCTTCTACTATCTGCGCATCGTCAAGATCATGTATTTCGACGATCCGGCGGAGCCGTTCGACCGCCCCATGGGCCGCGAGATCAGCCTGATTGTCACCGGGACGGGACTGTTCATTGCCTTCTTCGTCATCATTCAGGCGCCGTTTCTGGCGGGCGCGGCGGCGGCGGCCAAGTCCCTGTTCGCCGGTTAGCAATTGCCATGACCGAGGCGCCGAAGCTCGACAGCTTCTATCGTTTGGTTGCCCTGGATGAGATCGGCAGCACCAATGACGAGGCCATGGCGCTGGCGGCCAAGGGCGCGGCCGAGGGCACTCTGGTCTGGGCCCGGGCACAGACCGCGGGCAAGGGCCGCCGTGGCCGCGACTGGACATCGCCGCCGGGCAATCTTTATCTGTCTGTGGTGCTGCGTCCCAACGCGCCGGCGGCCAGGATGCCGGAAATCGCCTTCGTAACCGTGCTTGCCGCCGGTGACGCCATCCGCGGCCTGTTACCCAAATCGGCGGCAATAAAATTCAAATGGCCCAACGACGTCCTGATCGGGACTCAGAAGGTGGCGGGGCTGCTTTTGGAAGCCGGAACCATGCCCGGTGCCGGGGCTGGGGGTTGGGCTGGCGCGGACGGTTTTCTGGTGCTCGGCGTCGGCATCAATGTGGCGAGCCATCCCGAAGGGCTGGAACTGCCGGCCACATCACTCCACGCTCATGGCGCCACCGGCGCCGGCGTTGCCGAGGTTCTGGAAGGGTTTTGCCGGGCCTTCACGGTCTGGTATGAACGCTGGCGCGGTGACGGCTTTGGCGTCATTCGCGCCGCCTGGCTCGCCGGCGCGGCCGGGGTGGGCCGGACGATCCGGGTCCGCCTGGAGGCCGAGAGCCTCGACGGTGTCTTCCTCGGCCTCGACCAGGATGGGGCGCTTCGGCTCGGCGACGGCGCCGGCAATGAGCGCCGCATCACCGCCGGAGATGTGTTTTTGCCGCCTCATGCAGCCGGCGGGAGCCAACGGGCCGGGGCGGCAGGGGTGGGATAGGGATGCTACTGGCGATCGATTGCGGCAACACCAACACGGTCTTCACCGTCTTTGACGGCGAAGACGCCAAGGGTGAATGGCGCGGCAATACCGACACCGCCGAGACCGCCCAGGGCCATGGGGCGTGGTTGAACCCGTTGCTGGCCGAGGGGGGTGTCACCCCGTCAGATATCGATGGCGCCATCATCGCCTGCGTCGTGCCCGGGGCGTTGTCCGCCCTCGATGAGCTGTGCCGGGAAGGGTTTTCGTGCGCCCCTTTGCACATCGGCGATCCCGGGGTCGAGCTTGGCATCGAGGTCAAGGTCGACCACCCGGATGAGGTCGGCGCCGACCGGCTGGTCAATGCCGTGGCCGCCCATGGCCGCTATCAAGGCCCCTTGATCCTGATCGATTTCGGCACCGCCACCACCTTCGATGTCATCGATGGCGACGGCAGCTATATGGGCGGGGTCATCGCGCCGGGGATATATTTGTCCGTCGAAGCCCTGCACCGGGCGGCGGCGCAATTGCCGCCGATCACCGTCCAGCGGCCCCGGCGCGTCATCGGCAAGGGCACCGTCGAGGCCATGGAATCGGGGATATTCTGGGGCTATGTCGGGCTGATCGAAGGGCTGGTGGCGCGCATCATCGATGAGACCGGCGACAAGGCTCTGGTCATCGCCACCGGTGGGCTGGCGCCGCTGTTCACCGACGCCACCGCCGTCATCACCCATGCCGACCCTGATCTCACCATGCGCGGCCTACTTGCTGTCTGGCGCCGCAACCGGCCGTCATGAGCGCGGACAAAGCCATGACCGACATGACACAGGTGGGTGGCGAGCGCGAGGTATTGGATGCGGCGGCCCAAGGGCTGGTCTATCTGCCCCTCGGTGGCGCCGGCGAGATCGGCATGAATTTCTATCTCTATGGCTGCAAGGGCAAATGGGTGATGGTCGAACTCGGCATCACCTTCGCCGGCAATGACCTTCCCGGTATCGACATCATCACGCCGGACCCGGATTTTGCCGCCCGGCTCGGCGATGATCTACTCGCCATCGTGCTGACCCATGCCCACGAGGATCATCTCGGCGCCGTATCGCTGCTGTGGCCACGGCTCAGGTGCCCGATCTATGCGACACCCTTCGCCGCCGGGCTGTTGCGCTACAAGCTGGAGGAAACCGGCCTTGAAGGCGAGGCCAAAGTCCATGTCATCGAGCCCCGCAGCCATCTCGATCTCGGCCCGTTCTCGATCGATTTGATCTCCGTCGCTCATTCGATTCCCGAAGCCAACGCCCTGGCCATCCACACCCCCCTGGGCACGGTTCTCCATACCGGGGACTGGAAGCTCGACCCCACCCCGATGATTGGCGATGTCACCGACGAGGGGGCGCTGAAACGTCTCGGCGACGAAGGCGTTCTGGCCATGGTCTGTGATTCCACCAATGTCTTCGTCGAGGGCGGCTCGGGTTCGGAAGGCGCGGTGCGCGAAAGCCTGGCCGAACAGGTGGGAAGATTTTCCAACCGGGTGTTCGTGACCTGCTTCGCGTCCAATGTCGCACGGCTCGAATCCGCCGCCTTGGCGGGGCTTGCCCACGGCCGCCATCCGGCCCTGGTCGGCCGCTCATTGTGGCGCATCAGCGAGATCGCCCGCGCCACCGGCTATCTTCGCGACATTCCGCCTTTTCTCACCGAACATGACGTGGGAATGATTCCTCCCGACAAGATCCTGATTCTGTGCACCGGAAGCCAGGGCGAGCGCAATGCGGCACTGGCGCGGATCGCCGCCGGCGATCATGCCAATGTGGTTGCCGATCCGGGTGATGCCGTGCTGTTTTCATCGCGTGTCATCCCCGGCAATGAACGCGAGGTGTCCCGTATCCACAACCAGTTGATCGGCCGCGGCGTCACCGTTGTCACCGACCGCCAGGAGTTCATTCATGTCTCCGGCCATCCCCCCCGCGACGACATGCGGAAAATGTATCAATGGGTTCGGCCGCACATCGCGGTTCCCATGCATGGCGAGATCCGTCATTTCCACCACCATGAGGCGCTGGCCAGGGAGATGGGGACGCCCTCCCCGGTGATCGCCACCAACGGCGAGGCGGTGTGCCTGGCGCCGGGCCCGGCCCGCATCGTCGGCCGGGTCGGCCATGGCCGCTTCGGCCTTGACGGCACCAGGTTGGTGACCCTCGAAAGCAGGGTCATGACGTCGCGCCAGCGCATTGGCCTCGGCGGCGCCGCCCTGGTATCCGTGGTGCTCAACGGCGCCGGTGATCTGGCGGCAATACCCCAGGTCAGCGCTCCAGGGCTGCTGGACGATGATGCCGACGATGCAGTTCTCACCGAATTGGAAGACGAGATCGAAAAAGTGGTGGCGGGTCTCAACCGGTCGCGTCGGCGCGACGATGACGCCGTCGCCAAGGCGGTGGGCCGCACCGTCAGGCGAATCCTCAAGCGCATCCGCGGCAGGGCCCCGGTGACCAATATCCACGTCATCCGGGTTTAGGGGAACTTCGGAACGGCGCCGTGAGCTATTGCCAGACCGCGCCGGGCCATCCGTTTCACGGCCCCTATCATGACCAGGAATACGGCTTCCCCGCCACCGGTGACCGGGTGCTGTTGGAGCGTCTGGCGCTGGAGATCAACCAGGCCGGGCTCAACTGGCTCTTGGTGCTGAAGAAGCGCGAGGCCTTCTTCGAGGCCTTTTCCGGCTTTGAGCCCGATGCCGTCGCCGCCTATGGCGAGGCCGACATCACGCGCCTGATGGGCAATGCGGCGATCATCCGCAACCGCCGCAAGATCGAGGCGGTGATCGACAATGCGCGGCGCTTCGGGGAGCTTCGCCAAAGCCACGGCTCGGTCACCGCCTGGCTCGAGGACCATCACCCGGCAAGCCTGGAAGACTGGGTGCGGCTGTTTCGCGGCACCTTCGTCTTCACCGGCGGCGAGATCGTCAATGAGTTCCTCATGAGCCTGGGCTATCTGCCAGGCGCCCATGACCGCGACTGCCCGGTGTTCGCCCGCATCGAGGCCCAGCATCCGCCGTGGATGCGGGGGTGAGTAGGCATATCGGGCTAAAACGGCAGATTTCAGGCAAAAAAAATGGCAAATCCCCGGGCGTAGGGTTTGCCATCAAGGCCGTAGCGCGTACCAGGACAGGCGTGGGATTTTTGTTTCCCTTATACCAGCCTCGTACTCCACTCCCTGAACTTGAGCCGAGTAGGTCGTCGGCGCGAGCTTTCTCATTGTTATTGGCAGAATCTATACTACAGCACTTCCATAATGTCATTATTTTTTCATGGGTTTTTAAGATGCGTTCTCAACTGACGTGGGCCCCGCTTTGCCCGAATGCGACCGTAAGGGGCCGCAAGGGGCCCAGCCTCACGCGGGTTGGATGGAGGAGACGGGATGCTTAGGAAGAGAGCGGCTTGATTTCGTCCGCCGGGGCGCCGTTGCTGCCATGGCTGCCATTTGGCCCCGCGGCATCTTCACCCTTGGCGTTGGTTGCCGCGCCGTTGGATGCCGCGCCGTTGATGCTGACGGGCTGAATTTCCCGTTTGATCGACAGGTTCTGCAGGGCGAAGGTCACCAGATCTTCGTCGAGATGGGGAACACCGCTGGTGAAACGGCAACGGTCTTTGATGCGCTCGACGATAAATCCGGGATGGTGGCTCGCCAGATCGACATTGTTCGGCTCGTAATAGCTCTTGAACATGAAGTCCATGATGCCGTCGGGAATCTCGATCTTGGCCTGTTCGCACAGGTTCTCGAAGATCTTGGTGAAATCTTCCCGCGACGGAGAGGTCATTTCGATCTTGTAGGGAATGCGGCGCAGGAAGGCTTCGTCCATCAGGTCCTCGGGCGACAGGTTGGTGGAAAAGATCACCAATTCGTCGAACGGAATGGAGAATTTCGTGCCGGTTTGCAGGGCAAGGTAATCGACGCATTTTTCCAGGGGAATGATCCAGCGGTTGAGTAGGTCCGCGGGTTTTGCCTGCTGGCGGCCGAAATCGTCGAGCAGGAAGACGCCGTTCATGGCCTTGACCTGCAAGGGGGCCTCATAAATCTTGGAATAGGGATTGAAGCTGAGATCAAGCATGCCGAGGGTCAGTTCACCGCCGGAGACCAGGATCGGCCGCTGGCAGGCGACCCAGCGGGGGTCATAATTTTCCTCGCGGATGAAGGAATTGTTGTCCTCTTTTTCCAGGAAGATGCTTTCTTCCTCGTCTTCCTTGGCCTTGACCCTGTCTTCAAGGGTCACTTCCTTGTGCAGGGTGGAATCAAAGACCTTGACGATCTGGCCGTCGACTTCGATGGCATGGGGAACATAGACGATGCCGGAAAAGGATTTGCCGATGGCTTCGGCGATGGAGGTCTTGCCGTTGCCCGGCGGGCCATAGATCAAAATGCCGCGGCCCGAATTCACCGCCGGCCCCAGTTCCTCGATCAGATGGGGTTTGAGAACCAGATGGGACAGCCGCTCGGTGAGAAGTTCACGCCCGACCTGTTCGGTGCCGATGGCCTGGCGCTGGATCTGGTTGCAATAGTCCTCGAGGATCACCGGCGCCGGGCCGACATGTTGGCATAGATCCAGGTATTCGGTGGCCCAATCCCGTCCCAGTTGGGTCAGGCTATGGCGCAACTCCGAGGCCAAGGTGACGCCGCTCGATCCCAGGACCTCGACCAGATTGCGCTCGCGGGCGACCTCGAGAAGATCATTGATGATGGAAGACGAAATCTTGAGAGATTCCGTGGCCTTGGACGGGGTCTCAATGTCCTGGACATACATGGTCTTGAGCAACAAATTGAACAGGAAATTGAAGCTGAGCCCGGTCTCTTCCAGGGTCTTTGGGTATCTCGGGAAGAACTCGACAATTTCTCTCAGTTGCTCATCGGTGATGGAGCCGAGGGCGACGAGATTTTCCCCCAGAAGTCCACCATCGGTCTTCTGTCGATCCAGTGCCTGGTCGAGCTGGTCTTGGGTGACGGCCCCATGCAGGACCAAAAGTTCCCCCAACTGCATCCCGGATTCTCCTTGGCATGACGGGCGTGAACGGCCAGCTGGTGGGCCATTCACCTACCTTGAAGATAGGGAAAAAGGGTTAATCAGAGGTTTAGATGTGGGATTCCCACGCCGTTTCCGGACATGAAAACAGGTAGTTTTTCAAGGCTTTCCGGGGCCGCGGCAAGGTCAGATTGCAAAAAGCCGTCCCATTTCGGGCATATTCGGGACCTCTCCGATGCGTTTGAGGAAAGCCCAGATAACGGCTTGGTTGCTGTTGATGACCGGCTTTTGCAGGTCCTGTTCCAGGGCCGGGATGGCCTCGATCATGGTGGTGTTGGTGCAGCTCAGGAGGTAGCCATCGGCGTCGTCGCGGGCGTTCTCGATCACGATGTCATGCCAGCGCTCCGGCGTCACCGTGATGTATTCGTTACCGCCCTTAAGGCCTAGCCCGTGGTCATGAAGGACTTCGAAGCCCGCCGCGGTGAGATAGCGGATCTCATCGTCATTCACCTCCTGGCGATAGGGGCTGATGATGACCAGCTTGCGCATGTCCAGGGCGCCCAAGGCTTCGGTGATGGCCTGGGCGGTGGAGATGGCCGCAGACCCGGTCTCCTGTTTGATCAACTCGATCACCTTGCGGTCACCCTCGAGGCCTTCTTGCATGGAATGTCCGGTACAGTGAAAGACGATCAAATCGACCTGGGAATCGGCCAGCGCCGAGGCGGCGCCTTTGATGACGTCATGAAGCTCGGAAAGATGCTTATGCCATTTGCCGGTCATCTGCAGCCGGGTGATATGTACCCCGATGTCGGCGGGGCAGAAGCGGTTGAATTGGGGCTCCGTCATGCGGTTGGAAGACGGAATAATTAAACCGATGCGGGCCCGGGGCAGGTGGGCGGCATGGCCGGCGGCTTCAGCCAAGTTCTCGGTGCCGGGACTTTGGGTATCGACGGCGGACATGTTGGTTCCTCCCTGATGTGCGAATATTCTACGTCCGCTGGGTTTGCCTTGTCACCCTTGAAGCTGGGACACCCTTGCCGGGGGGTCTAAAGCCCGGTGAACAGGATCCAGCCAATCGCCGCCGGCGAGACATAGCGGCATAAGAAACGCCATATCGGCGCCAGGGGGAAGGGATGGGCGCCGTTGCTGGTCACTTCGTCCATGGCCTTGGGCGCGATGACCCAGCCGACGAAGATGGAGACGAAGATGCCGCCGATGGGAAGCAGAAGATTGGTGGCGAGATAATCCATGATGTCGAAGAAGCTCTTGCCACCAATGGCGAGCCCACTCCAGACGCCGAGGGACAGCGACGACGGGATTCCGATCAGGAAGGCAACGAAGCCGAACAACGTCGCGGCCGTGCGGCGCGGCATGTTCTTCTCGTCGACGAAATAGGAGACCACGACTTCGAGAAGCGAGATTGCCGAAGTCAGCGCCGCGATGGCGAGAAGCAGGAAGAACATAGTCCCGAACAGGGCGCCCGCCGGCATCTGGGCGAACACCGCGGGCAGGGTCTTGAAGGTCAGCCCCACCCCCGCCGCCGGATCGAAGCCGAAGGCGAACACCGCCGGCAGGATGACGGCGCCGGCGAGCAGCGCCACCAGGGTATCGAGCAGGGTGACCGACAAGGCCGCGGTGGGCAGGTTTTCCTTGTGGGACAGATACGAGCTGTAGGTCAGCATCGCCCCCATGCCCAGCGACAGCGAGAAGAAGGCCTGGGCCAGGGCGGCATTGAGAACGCCGGCGTCGATCTTGGAAAAGTCGGGGGTGAGATAGAAGACAAGCCCCTCCATGGCGCCGGGCAAAGTCACCGCGCGCGCCACCAGGACAACCAGGATAACGAACAACAGCGGCATCAGGATCTTGCACACCCGCTCGATGCCGGCGCCGATGCCGCCGAGCACGACGCCGACCGTGAGCGCCATGAACATGCCGTGATAGATCAAGGGCTCTATGGGGTCGGTGATGAAGTTGTCGAAGATGGCGCCCAGCGCCGCCGGGTCCGAAGTGGCGAGCAACCCGGTCGGGGTCTTGATGACGTAGGCAAGGGTCCAGCCGGCGACGACGCTATAAAACGACAGGATGACGAAGGCGGCGATGACGCCGAGAAACCCGACGCCGATCCAGGCGCCGCCCTTGAGCCGGGCAAAGGCGCCGACCGGGTCGCGTTCGGCGGCGCGGCCGATGGCGAACTCGCCGAGCATGACCGAAAGCCCTAGGGAAAAGACGATGGCGAGATAGATGACGAGAAACGCGCCACCACCGTTTTGCCCCGCCATATAGGGGAATTTCCAAATGTTGCCGAGGCCGACGGCGGAGCCCGCCGCGGCCGCGATGAAGCCAAACCTGGAATGCCAATGTTCGCGCACGCCAAGTATCTCCTGATCGGTTACGCCGGAATGTGAGGGAATGGGCCGCGGGACATATCGCCATCCTAGCGGGCATGGCCCGCCACCGCCACCCCCCGGTTCATTCGTCGCTTTGTCCCCAATCCCGTCAGGGGTGAATTTGATGCCGGGAATTGTTATGGTCGGTTTCAGTAAAATTCCGATCTCATGGACGCCCCCTTGGGGTGAAGCAAAGGCTCACCGTGGCAACGGACATCTTCAACCTCTATTTGATCAAGCCGTCGCACTATGACGATGACGGCTACGTCATCCAATGGCTGCGCTCCGCCATTCCGTCGAACACATTGGCGGCCTTGAACGGCCTGGCCGTCGATTGCATCGAACGGCGCGTGCTTGGCGATGATGTGGATGTCCGGATTACCGCCTTGGACGAGACCAACACCCGCATCAAGCCGAAGGCGATCATCCAAGCGATCAAGGGTGATGGCGGACGCGGCATGGTGGCGTTTGTCGGCGTGCAGTCCAACCAGTTTCCCCACGCGGTGGACATCGCCCGTCAGTTGCGCTGTGCCGGCATTCAGGTTTGCATCGGCGGATTTCACGTCTCCGGCTGTCTCGCCATGCTGCCCGAGATTCAAAAGGACATTCAAGATGCCATGGATCTCGGGATCTCGATGTTTGCCGGCGAGGCGGAAGGCCGTTTCGACGAGGTCCTGAAGGACGCCTTCAGAGGCGAACTGAAACCGCTCTATAACTATATGGACGATCTACCCAACATCCAGGGGTCGCCGACGCCGATCCTGCCGTTGATGCGCGTCCAGCGGACCGCGGGGGGCCTGGCGACTTTCGACGCCGGCCGGGGTTGCCCCTTTCAGTGCTCGTTCTGCACCATTATCAACGTCCAGGGCCGCAAATCGCGCCGGCGCACGCCCGACGACGTGGAACGCATAATCCGTGAAAACGCGGCGCAGGGAATCCATAGCTTCTTTATCACCGACGACAATCTGGCGCGCAACAAGGACTGGGAGATCATTTTCGACCGTCTGATCCATTTGCGCGAGAACGAAAACATTCCCATGAGCTTCGTCATCCAGGTCGATACCCTGTGCCACAAGATTCCCAATTTCATCGAGAAGGCGACCCGCGCCGGCGTCAGGCGTGTGTTCATCGGGCTCGAAAGCATCAATCCCGATACCCTGTTGGGCATGAAGAAGCGGCAAAACCGCATCACCGATTACCGGGTGATGCTTCAGCAATGGAAGCAGGCCGGGGTCATGACCTATGCCGGCTTTATCCTGGGCTTTCCCGGCGACACCCCCGAAACCATTCTCCGCGACATCGAGATCATCAAGCGCGAGTTGCCGATCGATCTTCTCGAGTTCTTCTGCCTCACCCCCTTGCCGGGGTCCGCCGATCACAAGGAGCTGTGGCTAAAGGGCGCCTGGATGGATCCGGACTTGAACAAATACGATCTTGAACATGTCACGTCCGAGCATCCGTTGATGTCGAAAGAGGTCTGGCAGGGGGTCTATCACGCGGCGTGGAAAACCTATTATTCGCCCGAGCATATCGAGACGGTGATGAAACGCGCCGTGGCGAAAGGCATCAGCCCCGGCAAGATGATGTTCCTGTTGCTGTGGTTCCATGGCTGCATGACCCTGGAAAAGATTCACCCGCTCGAGGGCGGCTATCTCAGGCGCAAATACCGCAGGGACCGCCGGCCCGGCCTGGCCCGCGAAAACCCCCTGGTGTTCTATCCCCGTTATGCGGGTGAAATCATTTCCAAACACGTCCGGATGATTGCCCTGATCCTGCGTTTCGCGCGCATCCGCCGGCGCCTCAAGCGCGATCCCCATGCCCGCGATTATATGGATATCGCGCTCCAGCCGGTCAGCGAGGACGAATTTGACGAGCTCGAGATCTTCGCCCAGACCGATGCCGCCAAGGCCGCCGTGGTCAAGGCCCGCCAGCGCC
>CBDUSV010000028.1:0-16444 GCA_965369885.1 uncultured bacterium | reverse complement strand
TCCGAGGCCAAGGCCGAGAAGCAAGGTGTCAAGATTGCCGATCTGGGCCGCCGCCTCAACATGGCGCTGGCGCGAAAGGTCGAGGAGTTATCCCGCTACCGTTCGGAATTCTTCGGACGTCTTCGCCAAGTGCTTGGAAACCAAGCGGGAATCAGGATCGTTGGCGACCGCTTCGTGTTCCAGTCCGAGGTCCTGTTCCCTTCGAGCCAAGCCGAGCTCAACCCCCGGGGCAAGGAGCAACTGGCCAGCCTGGCCCGCACCCTCAAGGAACTGGACAAAAAGATTCCCGCCGACATCAACTGGATTCTCAGGGTCGATGGACATACCGACCGGGCGCCGATTCACACCGCAAGGTTTCCCTCGAACTGGGAGCTGTCGACGGCACGGGCGATTACCGTGGTCAAGTTCCTGGCGCAAAACGGCATTGCCGAGAGCCGGCTCGCCGCCACCGGCTTCGGGGAATTCCAGCCCCTGGCCAAGGGCAACGACTTGGAGAGCTACCGGCGCAACCGGCGCATCGAACTGAAACTGACCCAGCGTTAGGGCCTGTACTCATAAATGTCCGGAACCTATAGCAGACCCCATGCCAAGGAAGCCGTGCAAGCCTCGCGGCAACTCTTCCGTCTCAGCTATTCCCAGGACAACAGCCCGGCGACGATCCATCAGCGCCATGTGGGAGACTTGGTGCAAAGGGGCCGACCCGAATATCTAAAAGACCGGCTAGCTTAGGCTGACTTCGGCGCCTTCCGGGGCCATGACATCGCCACCGGCGCGGCCGACATCGAACTGCAGGGCGGCGAGGCCGGCATAGAGCCCGCCCTCGGCCATCAGTTCATCATGGCTGCCCATGGCGTTGATGCGGCCCTGGTCCATGACGACGATGCGTTCGGCCTTGAGCACGGTGGCCAGGCGATGGGCGATGACGATGGTGGTGCGCTCGGCCATCAGCCGTTCCAAGGCACCCTGCACCAAGCGCTCGCTCTGGGCGTCCAGCGCGCTGGTGGCCTCGTCCAGCAACAGCACCGCCGGGTTGCGCAAAATCGCCCGAGCGATGGCGATGCGTTGACGCTGCCCGCCCGAAAGCCGCACCCCTTTTTCGCCGAGATGGGTGGAAAACCCTTCCGGCAACTGGTCGAGGAACTCAGCCGCGGCGGCGGCCTCGGCGGCGGCGCGGACCTCATCATCGCTGGCCTCGGGGCGTCCATAGCGGATATTGTCGGTGGCGGAAGCGGCGAAGATCACCGGGTCCTGCGCCACCAGGCCGATGCGGGCGCGAAGCTCGATGGGGGCTGCGTCGCGCAGATCGACACCGTCGATGGTGATGCGGCCCGATTTCGGATCATAGAATCTCAGCAGCAGCTGAAACACGGTGGTCTTGCCGGCGCCGGATGGCCCCACCAGGGCGAGATTTTCCCCGGGCTCGACCGTGAGGGAGAAATCCGCCAGCGCCTCTTGGTCGGGGCGGGACGGATAGTTGAAGCTCACGCCTTCGAAGCCGACGGCGCCGCGGGGGGGCTCAGGCAACGCAACCGGCGTCGCCGGCGCCTTGATCTCGGGCTCGATGGCGAGAAGGTCCATCAAGCGCTCCGACGCACCGGCGGCACGCTGCAGATCGCCGATGACCTCGGACACCGCGCCCACCGCGCCGGCCACGATCACCGCATAGAACACGAAGGCCGAGAGTGCACCGGGCGTCATCTTGCCCTCGAGCACATCATGGCCGCCGATCCACAACAGCAATCCGACAGCGCCGAACACCAAGATGATGACCATCACCGTCATCGCGGCACGCGCCTGCACCCGGCGAATGGCGACGCCGAACGCATCTTCCACCCGGCCGGAAAAGCGTAAGCGGTCGATGGTCTCATGGCAAAACGCCTGGATCGTGCGCACGGCATTGAGGCTCTCTTCGACATGGGCGCTGACATCGGCAACCCGGTCCTGACTCGCCCGGGACAGCCGGCGCACCCGGCGCCCGAACAGCACGATCGGCGCCACCACCACCGGCACGAACACCACCACCAGGGTCACCAGCCTGGGGCTGGTCACCGCCAGCATCACCACGCCGCCGATCAAGAGCAGAAGATTGCGCAAGGCGATCGACGCCGAAGACCCGATGATGGTCTGCAACAAGGTGGTGTCGGTGGTGATGCGCGACAGCACCTCGCCCACCGGCGTGGTCTCGTAAAAGCCCGGGCTCAGATTGATGACATGGCCGAACACGGCGCTACGGATATCGGCGACGACGCGCTCGCCAAGCCAGGACACCAGGTAGAACCGCGTATAGGTGGCCGCCGCCAGCACGCAGATCACGCCGAGGAGGGCGAACAGGGCCTGGTCGAGCATGGCGGCATCGCCGCCGGCAAAGCCGTCATCGATCAGATGGCGCAAGCCCACGCCCATGGCCAGAACCGTGGCCGCGGCCACCACCAGGGCCACCCCGGCCCCGGCGACGGCGAGGCCATAGGGCTTGACGAACCCCAGTATGCGTCTCACCGCCGAGCCTTCGGCCAGGATCTTCATGGCGTCATTTCCAGAAAATTCATGTTCATGGGCTACCTACTGTGGGCGGAACTTACGCCACCGGCCCGGCCATGGCCACCTCTGCCACTTTGGTGCCCTTTTCGCGCCCCTTGCCAACGCCGGCGGGCTCGGATATACCAACCGCCGGATCGAGGAGAGCACCATGAAGAAGGACATCCATCCCGAATACCACGAAATCACCGTGGTCATGACCGATGGCACCACTTACAAGACCCGGTCGACCTGGGGCAAGGCCGGCGACACCATCAAGCTCGACGTCGATTCCAAGTCCCATCCCGCCTGGACCGGCGTCCACCGCCTGATCGACAGCGGCGGACAGTTGGCCAAGTTCAACAAGCGCTTCCAGGATTTCGGCCTCAAATAAACCGCCTGCCCCGGCCCCGCATCATTTACAGTCATTTTGCGCACGGATTTGTGCGCCCTCCCCCCCCTTGAAACACGCCTGAAAATGCCCAAATCAAGCCTGTACCGGGTGCCTTTTGGGCCCGGTGCGTGACTGAGTTGGGCCCGGCCCCAGACCAAGCGGTGGGGGCAAGGGCCTGGAAACCCATATTGCTTCAAGGAGGATATGGACATGGGCCATTTTGACCTTACGCCATTATACCGTTCCACCATCGGCTTCGATCATCTGACCAGGCTGTTGGACAGCGCGTTTCTCGCCCAGAAGGGCGAGGCGAGCTACCCCCCCTACAACATCGCCAAGATCGGCGAGGATCACTACCAGATCGTCTTGGCGGTGGCCGGCTTCGACGAGGCCGACATCGACATCACCGTTCAGGAAAACAAGCTCGAGATCGCCGCCGAGGCCAGGCAAGAGGACGACGACGTGCAGTATCTGCACCGTGGCATTGCCGGGCGTTCGTTCCGCCACGGGTTCCAGCTTGCCGATACCGTCAAGGTGCTGGGCGCCAGGCTCAATAACGGCCTGCTCCACATCGATCTCGAGCGCGAGATCCCGGAGAAAGCCAGGCTCCGCAAGATCGAGATCACCAACGCCAAGGGCGCCAAGATCGTCGATCACAAGGCGGCTTAGCGGCCGTAGATCCACTCCCTGACATGACTGGGGCCGCCCTTCCCATAACTGGGGGGCGGCCCCTTTTGCTTCGCGGGATACAATTCAGGCAAAAAAAAAGCCGCTCACGAGGAGCGGCTTAAGTTAACAGGGAGGCGTCAAAAAGATTGGACTCGCGTCCAAGACAACCCTACGAAAGGAATTGTCACCATCATTAATAGACTAGAAAAGTTAACAATTTGTAAATGCGGAAAGCCGCGGAATAACTGGTTTTCTGGCGCGCAAAGCCGCCCCACAGTGGTGAAAAATTGACTTTTTTACTGATTTCCGGGGCGACGGGAGGTCGGGTGACAAATCCGCTATTTGCGGAAGACCTGGTCGGCATCGGCATGGTGCTGTTTCTTGGCCTTGATGTCCGCCTCGACCCGGGAAATTTCGGCTTTCAATTCGGAAATATAGTCCTCCAGTTCCTCGATCGACATGGGCTCCAGATTCCTGACCTCGGGCTTGGGTTTTGAGAATTCTTCCTCGTCCATGACCATGCTGAGACCCTCCGTTCTGTCCTTGGCCGCCAGTTTGAACCCTGGACCGGGGCCTTTCAACATCGATTTTTGGCCGCCGCCGCCACCCTAGCGCCCTCGCCGGCTCTCGCGTGGGTGGCATTTCTTTTGTCCTTTGGCGCCGAAGCCCTTATGATCACCCGACCTCGTGCCCGGCCTTGTGATTACCGGAGCCAATCCCCATTTGGGACCATATTGGCACCATATTTAAGTCCCTGGGAGTAAACATGACGCAACCGCTAATGCCGAAAGGCACCGCTGTATGGTTGGTTGAGAACACGGCCCTGACATTCGAGCAGATCGCCGCGTTTTGCGCCTTACATGCCTTGGAAGTCCAGGCCATCGCCGACGACGAAGCCGCCATCGGCATCGTCGGTTTCGACCCCATCGCCAACAGCCAGCTCACCCTGGACGAGATCGAGCGCTGCGCCCAGGATCCATCCTTGCGGCTGGAAATGGCCAAGACCGACCGCCCGCCGCCGAGGCCGAAGACCAAGGGGCCACGCTACACGCCGGTCTCCAAACGCCAGGAGCGCCCCGACGCCATCGCCTGGCTGCTTAGGGACTATCCCGAGCTCAGCGACGCCCAGATCTGCAAGCTGGTGGGCACCACGAAAACCACCATCAACGCGGTGCGTGACCGCACCCACTGGAAAGCCCCCAGCATCAAACCACACGATCCGGTGGACCTGGGTATCTGCAGTTACGACGAACTGCTTTCCGCGGTGGAAAAGGCACGCCAAAAGGCCGCCCGCGCCGACGCCAAAGCCGCCAAGGCACAGCGAACAGAGGAAAGCCCGGTGTCATAACGACCCCGGCACCTGCCCCTCCCAACCTCAAACCGTGTAGTTGAGCGCGAGGCGCCCACCATCGGCATAGATGCATTGACCGGTGATGTAGCTCGATTCGTCACTGGCCAGGAACACGGCGATGGCGGCGATCTCTTCGACCTCGCCGCAGCGCCCCAGCGGCGTCCGTGACAGAATCTTCTGGCGCGCCGCCTCGTCCTCCATCACCACCTTGGCCATGTCGGTCAGGATCGTCCCCGGACCGATGGCATTGACGCGAATGCGGTGGGGCGCCAGCGCCAGGGCCATGACCCTGGTGAGCTGGTTGAGGCCGCCCTTGGACACGTTGTAGGGCACCTGATTGGGGATCGCGAGCACGGCATTGACCGACGACATGTTGACGATGGCGCCGCCGCCGCCCTGGCTGACCATCCGCGCCGCCGCCGCCTGGCCGACCAGGAACGCGCCCTTGAGATTGACCCTGAGCACCCGGTCGAAATCCTCCTCACCGAGGTCAAGAAAATCAGAGGTGAAGATGATGCCGGCATTGTTGACGGCGATGTCGAGGCCGCCGAAGATTTCAACCGCGTGATCGACCAGGGCCGAGGCCTGGGCCTTGTCACCAACATCGGTGGCGCGGAAGGCGGCCTCGCCGCCGGCCTCGGCAACAGCTGGATCCTCGGCGATGGTCACCGCGGCGTCGGCGCCCTTGTCGGCATCGATATCGGCGATCAGGACCTTGGCGCCGTTCTGCGCGAACAACTTGGCACAGGCGAACCCAATGCCCTGGGCAGCGCCGGTAATGACCGCGCTTTTACCCTTCAACCGCATTTTCCGGCCTCAAATCCAAACCACCGCCCCACAAGCGGCGGCAAAACTCAACCGGCCTTTGCCTCGAGGGCAACCGGTGAGAGTGTTTCGGAAATTCGGAATATTTCGTCTTTGATTCGCAGTTTTCGGCGTTTGAGATCGCCAACAAGGGCGGTATCGGGAAGGGGTCTACACATTTCTTGTTCGATTGCTTGCTCTATGGACTGGTGTTCCTGCTTGAGCTTGGCGACCCGAACATCATCGACCATCCTTCACCTCCTTCAGATTGATCACACCTTTAAACCTCACCTTTTGTCCGTTGGCTTGCCCCTGACAATCGAACGCCGCGCCCCGGACAATCCATCGTCAAACAACTATAGCACAAAAATCATATCCGATTGCCGCCGCGGCGCCAAATTTTTTACGAAATTCAGCCCGCCGCCAACTCCTAGCTGAGATTTTCCGTCGCCCCGGCAACGATGTCTTGGCCGAGTTCGGGAAATGCCGCGGCAAAAACAGTGGTTAACGGCGCCATGTCGGCCGCCGTGGCCTTGATCCCCCGGCAGGCAAAATAGTGCCCGGCATTGACCACCGCGTGGCTTAACCTTTGTTCCAAGTCAATGGCGTCGCCAGGGGCAAGATCGGCGACATCGGCGACCAACATGAAATGCTCGATATGTTCGGAATCGATCTCGGTCGCGGCGATGCGGGCGCGCAAGGCATCGCTCAATTCCCGGGGCGCGGTGTCCAAGCCGCCCTTCAGCGCACCTCGCACCGCGCGCAGTCCGCGCACGACATCATCGTGCCAAGGCTCCACCGTCTTCACCAGCCGCGCCATGCGGCCATCATCGAGGGCGCCGCGGCCGCTGGCGCCGAGCCAACAGCAGAACAACAGCACATTGACGTCGACGCCATGGCGTGCCTGCAAGGCAAGACAGGCTTCGCCGACGCCGTCGCGGCGATACACCGCGATGGCGTAATCCCAGAACGGGTTTTGCGGAAACTCCATCTTCTTATCCATCACCCAAGTTATCACCCAGGCAAATCCCGAGACCCCGGGCGGTGGCGACCAGATCACCTTTGACATCGACATCGCGGTAGCTGGCGATGGCGTCCTCGATGGCGACATCGACGACCCGCCGGTTCTGCCAGCCGACCATGCGGCCAAACTTGCCCTGGGCGACCAGGTCCACCGCGCGGACCCCGAAGGCGGAAGCCAGCACCCGGTCGGTGGGCGACGGGCTGCCGCCGCGCTGCACATGACCCAGAACGGTGACCCGGGTCTCGGCCCCGGTCAACTCCGCCAAGCGATCGCCAAGATAATGGCCGATGCCGCCATAGCGGGTCCCTCCCCCTCCGCCGGTCACGGTGACGGCCTCGCCGGTTTCGGTTTTCACCCCCTCGGCGACGACGACGAGGGCAAAATTCCGCCCCTGGCCGGTGCGCACCCGTTCGATCTTGTCGGCGATGTGGGCGAGCCCATGGGGAATCTCCGGGATTAAGATGACATCGGCGCCGCCGGCGACGCCGGCGGCCAGCGCGATGTGGCCGGCGTCCCGGCCCATGACCTCTAGGATCATGACCCGGTTGTGGCTGGCGGCGGTGGGCTGCAGGCGGTCCAACGCCTCGGTGGCGACATTGACGGCGGTGACGTAACCGATGGAATATTCGGTCTCATCCACATCGTTGTCGATCGATTTGGGTATCGCCACCAGATCGATGCCGCCTTGGTGGGCAAGCCTGTTCATGATGCGCAGGGAGCCATCGCCGCCGATGACGATCAGCCCATCGAGGCCGAGCTCCCGGTAGCCGTCGATGACCTCTTGCGAACGGTCCCGGAGGGCGCCGTCATCACCAGGGAAAGCGAAGGGATCGCCCTGGTTGGTGGTGCCGAGGATGGTGCCGCCCATGCGCAGGATGTTGCCGGTGAAGATTTTAGCCGACAGCTCCTCGATGTCGGGCGGGCGCGCCATCAGCCCCCGGGTTCCCTGTCTGATGCCGATGACCTGCCAGCCATGGGCGTTGACGGCGCGAAAGACAACGGCGCGTATCACAGCGTTCAGCCCGGCGCAATCGCCTCCGCTGGTGAGCACGCCGATACGCTTGGCAGCTGCCATGATCTCTCCCCGTCGCGGTGGATCGCCTGAATTTCTTAGCACTGCCCACGGCTCGCCGCCACTCCATGCTCGTGTTTGCCGGCGAATTCTGTTAATTTGTTTTTTTACGGATCAGGCTAAGGGAATCCGGACCCAGCATATGTCTCAACGCGAAGTTCTTATCAAGAAGGTGGAGGATTTACGGGCCCAGCACCGTAAACTCGACGATGCCATCGCCGAATTGACCAATGACAGCCACGCCAATCAGGTCGAGATTCAAGGTTTGAAAAAGCGCAAACTCAAGCTCAAGGATCAGATCGTGACCTTCGAGAACCAGCTGTTGCCGGATATCATCGCCTGATCCGCCGCCTTTGCGGACGCAATTCAGATATTTCCCAGAACTTAGGAACTGGAACTTAAGAAGCCGTGGGAGGCTGAGTGGAGCCGCTGCGGCCGTGCTTGCGGCCATACATATCACGGTCGGCGGCATCCAGGGCCTTGTGCGCGTCGTCGCCGCCCTTAAAGGCATAGGCCCCATAGGCGACCTTGAGGGAGATCTTCTTGCCTTCCCATTCGAAGGGCTTGCTCTCGATCTTCGAGGCCAGAAACGCGGCCTTCTCCTTGGCGGCGGCCTGGTCGGCATTGGCCAGGATGACGCCGAATTCATCGCCGCCGAGACGGCCGACAATGTCTGATTCGCGAATATTGTCCGACAGCATCTGGGCCACATGCTTGATTGCCGCATCGCCGGCGGCATGGGCCATGGTGTCGTTGATCTGCTTCATGCCGTTGACATCGAAATACAGCACCGCCGACGGGGTGGTGTAGCGTTCGGCGAAGGACGCCATGCGCGACAGTTCGCGGACGAAGGCGCGGCGGTTGGCCACGGGAACCAGCGCATCCTGATCGGCAAGCTGCTCGAGATAACCGATCCGGGTCTTGCTCTCATCCAGGTCCTGGCGCAAACGCGCCACTTCCTCCAGCAGGGACATGATGGCGGCGTGAACCTTGGGCGTCAGCTCGATCTCGGGAATGCCCATGATCGAGGATGAATCCTGGACCGGCGGGGCGGCCTGAGCCGGCGAGCCATCTGCCACGCCCTTGGCCTTGGCTTTGGCAACGGGACGGCCCCTGGAAACCGGCTTGGTGTTGTCTATTCGCATAAAACCCCGCCATCCCGGCCGCCAATCACGGCCGTTGGCTGTTCCAGACGCCCCATCAATTGGGGACGGTCCGGGTATCCGATAGACCCTATCCCGGCAAATCCTAACCGAAGGTTAAGATCACCATATAACAGAATTCCTGTTCAGGGTGTGTACTCTTGAAGGGTTGTGGTGCTGGTTCAGGTTGCCAGCGCGGCGCCGACACCTATAATGCCGCCTCCTTGCGGCACAAAGGACAAAACACATGGCAGACAAAAGCCCGGAAGTTGCCATCATCATGGGCAGCCAGTCCGATTGGGAGGTCATGCGCCATGCCCTGGACACCCTGACCCAATTGGGCATCGGCGCGGAAACCAAGGTGATCTCCGCCCACCGCACCCCGGACCGGCTGGTTGATTATGTCGGCACCATCCGCCAACGCGGCATCAAGGTGGTGATCGCCGGCGCCGGCATGGCGGCGGCGCTGCCGGGCTCGATCGCGGCGCTGACGGCGCTGCCGGTGTTCGGCGTGCCGATGGAAGCCGGCGCCTTGAAGGGCCTTGATGCCTTGCTCGCCATGGTGCAGATGCCCGGCGGCATTCCGGTCGGGACGCTGGCCATCGGCAAGGCCGGGGCGGTCAATGCCGCCCTGTTGGCCGCCGCCGTCCTGGCGTTGAATGACGAAAGCACTGCCGAGGCGCTCGACGCCTTCCGCGCGCGGCAAACCGCAGCCGTGCCCGAAAGCCCGCAATAGCCGAATCAAGCCTCAATAGGGCACGTCGCCGGCGATCGATGTGCGGTGCAGATGGCGGATGCCGGGCGGCTTGATGCCGCCGCAGGACAAATGGATGGTGCTGCGGTTGTCCCAGAACACCACATCCCCCAGGCGCCACTTGTGGCGGTAGATGAACTCCGGGCGTATCTGGTGGGCGTAGAGCTCATCCAGCAGGGGCTGGGCCTCGGCATCGTCCATGCCGTCAATGGTGACGGCGAAGCGCGGCGAGACGAACAGCGCCTTGCGTCCGGTTTCGGGATGGGTGCGCACCATGGGGTGGACCGAATCCGGCACCGGAATGGAGTAATACGCCTCGACGTCGCGGTCGAAGTCTTCGGTCAGCTGGGCCCGGGGGTTCTTCCTGCGGTCGCGCACATGGACGGCGCCGAGGCCGTCGATCAGACGGCGGGTGTCTTCGGGCAGGGTATCGTAGGCGGTGTACATGTTGGCGAAGGCGGTATCGCCGCCTTCTTCGGGCGCCTCCAAGGCATGCAGCATCGAGCCCATGGACGGGCACTCCGCATAGGTGAGATCCGCATGCCAGATCGAGCCGGCATAGACCGGCGTGGCGCCGACATACTTGCCGTCCACCTTGCGGTTGGAGAGGATCAGGACATCGGGATATTCGGGATGGAGGAAATCGCCGCTGATGCGGCGCACCAGATCGCCGAACCGGCGCGCGAAGGCGATCTGCTCTGGCGGGGAAAGCTTCTGGCCGCGAAACACCAGCACCAGATGCTTTAGCAAGGCGTCATTGATCGCCGCGATGGTGGCGTCCGAGATCTCCCCGGCCAGGTCGGGCCCTATCACCTCGGCGCCCAAGGCGTCCGAGATCGGCGTCACGGTCATGTTCATGATGGTTCCCTCCGCCCCCCAGCTATCTTCTCGCCCGCTAAGGCAAAGTCTAAAGATGCCCGCCAACGCCGTCAATTCGGTCAAGACATGACGGGGCTTCATCCTGCGGCGCAAGGTTGCTAACCTCGCCCATCCGGAAACTCAACAGGAGCACCTGAAAACATGGCCGGCAAGGAACTCGAAGGCAAAGTCGCCATCATCACCGGGGGATCCCGGGGGCTCGGGCGCGAGATGGCGATCGCATTCGCCGGCGCCGGGTGTGCCGGCGTCACCATCACGGCGGCGCCGGGATCGGACGAGCAGACCGCCGACATCGAGGCCGAGCTGGACCACACCCTGGCGGCGGTCGAGCACGCGGGAGGAAATGGGCTCAAAGTTGTCGCCGACGTCGCCAATACGGACGATTGCCACCGCGTGGTGGCCCAGACCGTCAAGACCTTCGGGGCGCTCCATATTCTGGTCAACAACGCCGGCAAGGCCGGACGCTATGCCCATCACGGCAAGGGTGACATGGCGATCTATGAGGCCGACCCGGAAGGACTGCGCGAGGTCATCGAGACCAATGTGCTGGGGCCGTTCCTGATGGCCCATGCGGCGACCAGGCACATGGTGGATGGCGGCTGGGGGCGCATCATCAACATCTCCAAGCGCACCGATTCCATGCACCGCTCGGCCATCACCCCTTACGGGCCTACAAAGGCGGCCATGGATGCGGCGACCATCGCCTGGGCCGAGGCGCTTTATGGCTCGGGCGTCACGGTCAATTCCCTGTCGCCGGGGGGCTCGGTCAACACCAAGTTCGGCACCGGCAGGATTCCGAACCGGGGCCTGGAGCCCACGGTCATCGTGCCGATGGCGAGGTGGCTGGCGTCGGTGGCATCCGATGGCATCACCGGCTGCCGCTATGCCGCCGACAAATGGGACGAGAGCCTTAGCCCCATTGAGGCGGCCGAGGGCTGCCGTGAATGCGCCATCTTCCCGGCGCCGACGCGGGAGACGCCTCTTGAGAAGGCCTGGACCGAGCCAGGGGGAAAATAGGTGCCGGCGGGGCGTTATTTCGCCTTGGGATCCTTGCTGCCGGTCGGCGTCGAGCCGTCCCGGCCCATCACCCCGACATGGCCCCAGGTGTCGTCATAATTGCGCTGCTGTGATTGGGGCAGGAACTCGGATTCCAGCTTGCGCAGTTTGTCATAACCCAGCAATTGGCGGACCTGTATCCAGCCCCACGGGCTGGCCTGGGCCCGGGCCGCCAGATCGACAAGTGCCGGCGTGCCCCGTTCCTTGAGATCGTGCAGCACCTGCCAGGCGCCCTGGAGCCCGGCATTGGCCGCGAGCGTCGGGTACAGCACGATGCGCGCGCCAAGCTGGTCATATTCCTCGATCGTCGGCACCGGATCGCCACCGCCCCAGATCACCAGGAGCGGCGCCGGGATGGCTTCGGCGGCCTGGGCGATCTGGTCGCGGGTCTCCACCGAATTCAGCCAGACGAAATCGACGCCGCCATCGCGCACATAGGCGATGGAGCGCTCCAGCGCCTCTTCGAAGGTGGTGCCTTCGGCGCCCAGCGCGTCGCACCGGGCGCAGATGACGAAATCAGGATCGGTTTCATCCCGCGCGGCGACGGCGGCGCGGTACTTGCCGACCGCTTCGTCGATGGGAATGCAGCGGCGCCCGGCCTGGGTGCCGGATTTCTTGGGCGATTCCTGATCCTCGATCTGCAGCCCGGCGACACCGCTTCTGATGACTTCCTGGACCGTGAAATGAACGTTGATGGCATTGCCGAAGCCGGTGTCGGTGTCGAGGAAGATGGGAATGTCCGATTGGGCGGCAACATGGCGGGCATGGTCGGTGATATCGCGCAATCCGATGATCCCCATGTCGGGCACCCCCAACAGATAGGCCGCCATCTGGGAGCCGGCGACGAAGAAACACTCAAAGCCGGCCTCTTGAGCGATGCGGGCATAGACCGGACTGAAGCCGCCGGGCATGACCGTAATGGTCTCGCGGGCGAGGATCTCGCGGAACTTAAGACGCTTTTGCCGCACGGCTTCGGGGTAGCTTGTTGACATTTTTTTCCTCCCTGGCTGGCAACGGATCGCACACGGGGGGAAGCATAGTGTATTTTCCCGCCACCGGGTACGATAGAGCCGGGGTGAACAACCCGGCCAAGACAGGGATCAATCATGGCGTATGCGATTGCGGTGGACATCGGCGGGACCTTTACCGACCTGGTGGCCTATGACCACGAGAGCCGCGAAGTGCTCTACGCCAAGAGCCCGACGACCTACGACAACTTCGTCGACGGCATCCTCGACTGTTTTGAAAAAGCCGACATCGCCCCCCGCGACGCCGGGCTGGTCAACCACGGCACGACCCTGGTGATCAACGCCCTGATCCAGCGCCAGGGCGCCCGCACCGCGCTGGTGACCAGCGAGGGCTTCCGCGACATCCTGGAAATCGCCCGAGCCAACCGGCCCGATCCCTTCGATCTCTATTACCGCCGCGACGAGGCCCTGGTGCCGCGCGATTTGCGCTTCGAGGTGGCCGAGCGCATCGACGCCAAGGGCGAGGTGATCACCCCGCTCGACGCCGATGGCCTGGAAACATTGGCGGACAAGCTCAAGGCGCTCGGCATCGAGGCGGTCGCGGTGTTCTTCATGAATTCGTATCTCGACCCCGGCCACGAAGAGGACGCGGTGCGGATCCTGAAACACCATTTGCCCAATGCCTACATCACCTGCAGCACCGAACTCTCCAAGGAGTGGTACGAATATGAGCGCACCTCGACGGTGTGTGCCAACGCCTTCGTCGGGCCCCAGGTCAGCACCTATGTCCAACGCCTGCAAACCGAGCTCACCGGTCACGGCTTCGAAGGGTCGCTGTTCATGATGGGCTCGAACGGGGGTTTGCTATCGGTGCCCAGGACCTGCAGCCAGCCCATCAGCCTGGTCGAATCCGGGCCCATCGGCGGCTGCATCGGCGCCGGCACCTTCGGCGAGGCCCTGGGCGACAACAACCTGGTGGCCTTCGACATGGGCGGCACCACCACCAAATGCGCCCTGGTGGAAGGCGGCCGGTTCTCGGTCGAGGCGGTCTATTACGTCAATGGCTACGTCAAGGGCTTCCCGATCAAGTCGCCGGTGATCGATATCGTCGAAGTCGGGTCCGGCGGCGGCTCGATCGCCTGGCTCGATGCACAGAACCGGCTTCATGTCGGGCCCAGAAGCGCCGGCTCGACCCCGGGGCCGGTGTGCTACGGACGCGGCGGGGTCGAGCCCACCGTGACCGACGCCAATCTGGTGCTGGGCCGGCTCAATCCCAAGGGCTTTCTCGGCGGCGAGATCGACCTCGACGTCGAAGGGGCACGCCGCGCCATCGCCGACAGGATCGCGGCGCCGCTGGGCTATTCGGGAGAGGACGGCCTGGTGCGCATGGCCGACGGCATCCTGTCCATCGCCACGGTGCTGATGGCAGGCGCCATCCGGCGGGTCTCGGTCGAACGCGGCCTCGATCCGCGCGATTTCGTGTTGTTCAGCTATGGCGGCGGCGGGCCCTTGCACGGCGCGGCGCTGGCCCGCGAGCTTTCGATCCCGACCGTGGTGGTGCCGCCGGAGCCGGGCAACTTCTCCGCCACCGGCATGCTGCTGGCCGATGCCCGCATCGACAGCTCGGAAACCTTTGTCGGCGTTCTCGACGATGGTTCCGTGGCTGCGCTGCAAGACGCCTTTGCCACCTTGGAGGCCACCGCCGCCAAGGCGCTGGCCAATGAGTTCGGCGCCGGCGAGGTTCACTTCCAACGGGAAGCCGAGATGCGTTTCCAAGGCCAGCGCCACAATATCCGGGTGCCGGTCTCGGGCCTCAACGACATCGATGAGCTGCGGGCCGCGTTCGAGGCGGATTACAAGCGGCGCTACGGCCATGCCGAAGCCGGGGCGCCGGCGGAGTTCCAGGCCCTGCATCTGTCTGCCTTCGCCAAGCTCGAGCGCCCCGACATCGCGCGCTTGCCCCGTGGCGCGGCGGACGCGGAGTCGCCAGTCGTACGGCCGGTCTACTTCCGGGCAACCGAGGGCCCGGTGGAGACACAAATTTATCAGCGCGCCACGCTGGCGCCCGGTTTTCGCGGAGTGGGCCCGGCGGTGATAGAGGAATACGGCTCCACCACCCTGATCTGGCCTCATGACCGCTTCGAGATCGGCGAGTTGGGCGAGATCCGCATCTCCTGCGGTGCTGCATAGGGCCGGCGATGATGGACAAACCGGCCGACAAGACCACCATCGATCCCATCACCTTGGAGGTGATCCGCTACGGCATCATCTCCATCACCGATCAGATCGACGCCAACATCACGCGCACCGCGTTCAGCCCCTACATTTATGAATACAAGGACTTCGCCGTCGGCCTGGTCGATGCCCAGGGCCAACTGGTCGCCCAGTCCACCGGCGGCATGCCGCCCTTCGTCGCCGATTCCGTGGGCACGGCGGTGCGCGACGGCCTCAAGGTCTACGGGGCCGAGCGGCTCCACCATGGCGACGTGGTGGTGTGCAACCACTCTG
Source organism: uncultured bacterium (assembly GCA_965369885.1). Taxonomy (GTDB): domain Bacteria; phylum Pseudomonadota; class Alphaproteobacteria; order SMXQ01; family SMXQ01; genus JAZFWG01. The sequence continues at coordinate 1,309 of CBDUSV010000028.1, read as the reverse complement.
CCGTGCAGGGCCAGCACCTCAACAACACGGTGATGTACACCCCGATTCGCACCGGCGGAGACGGCGGCGAACTCATCGGCTTCTTCGCCATCAATGTGCACTGGATCGACATCGGCGGCTCGACGCCCAAGTCCAGCGATATCTTCATGGAGGGCCTCCAGCTGCGCTCGATCAAGCTGTGGTCGAAGGGAGAGCCGGTCGAGGAGGTCTACCGCATCATCGAAAACAACACCCGGCTTCCGGTCGAGGTGATGGGAGACATCTCGGCCCAGCTCGCCGGCTGCCTGCTGGGCCGCGATCAAACCTTGGAACTCAGCAACAAGTACGGCGTTGAAACCTTCCTCGACGCGACCAGGACCATCCTGGACCGGGGCGAAACCGCCGCCCGCGCCCATATCCGCGACATGCCCGACGGCGAATATTTCTCCGAAACCTTCCTCGACAATGACGGCGATCACGACGACACCCTTCCCATCCGGGTCCGCATCGTCATCGCCGGTGACGAGATGACGGTGGACTATTCCGGCATCGCCGACGAGGCGCCAGGCTGCATCAATTCGGGATATTACGGCGGCGGCGTGACCACGGCCCGGGTCGCCTTCAAGTATCTGGTGATGCCGGACGAGCCCGCCAATGAGGGCATCTTCCGCCCGCTCAAGCTGATCCTGCCCGAGGGCAAGATCCTCAGCGCGTCACCGGACGCGCCGATGGGGAATTATTCCACCCCGTTTCCCACCGTCATCGACGCGGTGATCCGCACCCTGGAAAAAGCCATGCCCGACCGGGTCACCGGCGGCCATTTCGCCACCCATTCCGGCTTCCACATCTACGGTGCCTGGCCATCGGGCGAGCGCTTCGACGGCCATGACAGCGGCCATGGCGGCTGGGGCGCCTGTGCCCGCCATGACGGCGCCGGTCCGTTCCGCACCATGGCCCATGGCGACACCCGCCTGATCCCCATCGAGCTGCAGGAAACCATCCTGCCGTTCCGCATTGAATCCCTTTCCCTGCGTGAGGATTCCGCAGGCGCCGGCCAATTCCGGGGTGGTCTCGGTTTCCGCAAGGTCTATCAAATCACGTCGCCCTGTTTCCTCCACACCAATCTCGACCGCACCAAGTACCAGCCCTGGGGCGTCACCGGCGGCAAGGCGGCGCTGTCAGGCCGGGTCACGGTGATTAAGGCGTCGACGGGGAAATCCGAGATCATCTCCAAGGTCAAGGGCTATGCCCTCGAGCCCGGCGACAGGGTCTATCTGGAAACCGGCGGCGGCGGCGGCTTCGGCGCGCCCGAGGACCGTGACATTGAGGC
>CBDUSV010000027.1:0-16499 GCA_965369885.1 uncultured bacterium | reverse complement strand
GAGATGCAACGTATCGTCAAGCGGCTGGTGGACACCACCGATCAGGACCTGGCCTACTTCACCAAGCTGCGCATAAAACACGGGCTCGCGCCCGCCGCCGGCAAGAAGATGAAGACCGTCAATGTCAAGATCACCGCCAAGAAGCGGGGCGGGCGGCGCATGTTCTTCAAGGTCAAGGGCAAGGAGCACAAGATCAAGGTCTCCGGCTCGCGCACCGACATTTTGATCAATGGCGAGATGTCGTCCCGGGGCAAGGTCAAGGTCGGCATGTCGTGCAAGATCGTCTATCCCGGCAACGGCAAAGAGGCCAAGTCCATATCCTGCAAGAAGTAAGGCCGCGATCGGGCCGCATCCCCCGTTTCACCGGGGGTGCGGCCTCTCCTTTGCCCCTTGAACGCCCCATCCCCTCTAGACCTGGCCCGGCGATGACCCACTGCCCCGCGCTTGCGAGCCATAAATGAGCGATCTCTACAATCCGGCCGCCATCCTGGAGGGCCTCGCCGGCATCATGACCCCCGATGCCCTCACCCTGATGATGGTGGGTATCGTCGCCTCCAGCATCTTTGCCGCCATTCCCGGCATCGGCTCTTTGTTGCTGCTCTCCATGGTCATTCCCTATGCCATGAAGCTTGAACCCTATTCCTGCATTGCCTTTCTCTTGGGGATCGGCGTGGTGTCGAACACCGCCAACACCTTTTCCTCGGTCTTGATCGCCGTGCCCGGCTCGGCCGGCAGCCAGGCCACCATCCTCGACGGCCACCCCATGGCCAAGAAGGGCGAGGCCCGGCGCGCCTTTGGCGCCGCCTATACCGCGTCGGCCATCGGCGGTATTTTCGGCGCCATCATCTTCGTCATCACCCTGCCGGTGATGAAGCCCCTGGTGTTCGCCTTCGGCTCGCCCGAATTCCTCATGCTGGTGCTGTGGGGCTTGAGCGCGGTCGGCATCCTGTCGGGAAATTCCGCCATCAAGGGGCTGATGGCCGCCGCCCTTGGCCTCGGCATCACCCTGATCGGCACCGATGCGCGCACCGGCATCGAGCGCTACACCTTCGAGGATTTCTACCTGTGGGACGGCATCAAGCTGGTGCTGGTGGCCCTTGGGGTGTTCGCCGTGCCGGAACTGGTGGATCTTTCGGTGCGCCGCACCTCGATCTCGGAATCGGGCTCGCTCGGCAGCGGCACCTGGCGCGGCGTCAAGGACGTGTTCAAGAACTGGTGGCTGGTGGTGCGCTGTTCGGCCATCGGCGTCTGGGTCGGCTTCCTGCCCGGGCTGGGGTCATCGGTCGCCGACTGGTTCGCCTATGCCCATGCGGTGCAAACCGAAAAGAACCCGGAGAATTTCGGCAAGGGCGACGTGCGCGGCGTCATCGCGCCGGAAAGTTCCAACAATGCCAAGGAAGGCGGCGCCCTGATCCCCACCACCATCTTCGGCATTCCTGGCTCGACGTCCTATGCGCTGATGCTGGCGGCCTTCATCGCCGTCGGTATCAGCCCCGGCGAGCAGATGCTGGGCCCGCAGCTGCATTATCTCTACGCCATGCTGTGGGTGCTGGTGATCGCCAATCTGATCGCCACCGGGCTCTCCATGGGTTTTTCCAACACCTTCGCCAAGCTGTCCGTGGTGCCGTTCTACATCATCGTGCCGATGACCCTGATCATGTGCGTGGTGGCGGCATTCAGCGCCAATTTCGACTATGCCGATCTCCTGGTGCTGGTGATCTTCTCGATCATAGGCGTGTTCATGAAGCGCCACGGCTGGCCGCGCCCGCCGCTGTTGGTGGCCGTGGTGCTGGGGCCGCAGCTGCAGAACTATCTGTGGCTGACGCTGGAACGCTACTATTTCTCGGAATGGCTGGCGCGGCCGGGCGTCATCATCATTGGGGCGGTGATCATCGCCACCATCGCCTCACCCATCATCCGCGCCTACAGGAAGCCCGGCGGCATGCTCCATTTCGACGTGAAAAGCGAGGGCCCGCCGCCCCGGCCCCATGGCGATCTGGTGATAGCGGGGCTCTGTATCGCCCTCGCCCTCGTCGCCATCCTGGCCGCCCTGGACTGGCCGCCCAAGGCGGCACTGCCGGTCCATGTCTTCGCCGGTGGCGGCATCATTCTGGCCCTGGTGCAGGTGGGCATCGTCATCGCCATGATGGCGCGCACGGAAGCCCCCTTGCCGGTGGAAGAAGGCGGCGCCGAACGCTTGCGCCGCTACGGCATGATCACGCTGTGGTTCGGAGGGCTTTTGGGCACCGTCGTCGTGTTCGGCTTCCAACTCGCCTTCTTTGCCTTCCCGCTCGCCTATGCGCGGACCTACGGGGCGAGCTGGCGGCTTGCGCTGGGCCTCGGCATCGCCGGGGAGTTGATCCTGATCGGGCTGTTCGACACCATCATCCACATCGTCTGGCCCGAGAACATGTTACAGCGCCTTTTGGGTTTCGGCGAAGGCGTGTGGTATTGAGGGTGCGCCCAAACCCCCAAAATCCCTCCCGCCCCCATGGCCTGGAAACCTTCTGTTAACTAAGACGGCGTAGCTTTGCCGCAATGGCCGGTCATTCCGGGACACATCTGTCCAGGCATGCGCCGGCGGTCCACTTAAAAACGGGTGAGTGTCTTGTTGGCGGCGGATGACAGCATCGAATTCATTCTCAAGCAGGTCGAATTGCTGGCCGGCGGCGAAAAGTCCCATGAGAAGGCGGCGTATCGCGCTCTTCTCAACCTGACCCAACGCTGGGCCGAGCCGACCGATTTGTATGTCGATGAAGACCTCGCCATGGCGGAGAAAATCGGCCAGGACCTGGCCGATCTGCAGCGCCATATCGCCGATATCCAGCACGCCTATATGAAGGCGCTGTTCGGCGATACCGCCGGCTGATCCCTACTTTTTCTTTTCCTTATCCATGCCCGGAACGATGCCGGCATCCTTGGCGATGCGTTTGATGCGTTGGCGCAAGGCCCCGAGCCATGGCGCGTCAGGGGGCGCGCCCCGCGCCAGTTCGATCCATATGGCCAGGGCGGCGTTAATGTTGCCCTGTTGGTACAGGCCAAGGCCCAGATAGTACCGCGCCATCGGGTTGGCGGCGTCCTTGGCGACGGCTTGGGCAAAGGCGGCGCGCGCCTTTGGCGTCACCGTGCCATCGGCCACCATGACCAGGAGCTCGCCATAGGCGGCGCTGACCACGGCATAAACCTTGGGCTTGTCCTCGGCCAGCGCGATGGCGCGCAGATAGGCCTTGGCGGCGTCATCGAAGTGCCCCAGCGTCTTATAGGACCGGGCCAGCATACGCCAGCCTTCGAGATTGTCCGGTGATGTTTCCAGGCGTTTGGCGAGCCTGGCGGCCAGGGCTTCGAACTGCGCCTGGGAGGCCTGGCCGGTGGCCATGGCGCGTTCGGCCTGGCGTACGGCGAAGGGCGCGCCGGGAACCAATGGCGAGCCCAAGGCGAGGTAAAGTATCGCCGCGGCGGCGGGCACCGCGATGCCAAGGGCGATGGCGGTGGCACGCCCTGGGCGGGGCGCGGCCGCGGCCACGGCAGCCGGTTGGTCGAGCTCGGCCGCCGCCAACAGGCGGCGTTCGATCTCGATCCGCGCCGCGTCGGCCTCTCCCCGGTCGAGAAGACCGCGCTCGACATCGCGCTCGATCTCGGCCAACTGGTCGCGGTAGACCGCGATATCGAAGGCGCCGCGGCTGGGGCCGTCTCCGCCACGGCGGATCAACGGCGTCAGCACGAAGCCGATGGCCGCCGCCGTCATCACCGCCAACGCCAGCCAGATCATTCCGCGTCCCCGTCACGGGAAAAGATTTCATCGAGGCGCTTGCGCTCATCCGCGGTCAGGGCGGTGACGGCGGCGGCGGGTCTGCGGCGGCGGAGATAGACCACCGCACCCAAGGCGGCGATGATGAAAATCACCCCCGGGCCGAACCACAGCGCGTAGGTGGTGGGCTTCAAGGGCGGCTTGAGCAGCACGAAATCACCATACCGCGCGACCAGGAAGTCCTTGGCCTGTTGGTCGCTGTCGCCGGCGGCAAGGCGCTGGCGCAACAAGATACGCAAGTCCCGGGCAAGGCCGGCATCGGAATCGTCGATCGACTGGTTCTGGCACACCAGGCAGCGCAACCCCTTGCTGATGACGCGCGCCCGCGCCTCCAACGCCGGGTCGGCCAAGACCTCGTCGGGATTGACCGCCATTACCGGCACTATCGGCGCCGCCATGGCCACGGCCAGCATCAACGCCGCGATGGCGGCGTGGGGGAGTTTCGCCCTCATTGCGCCAGCTTTCTGATGATCGGCAGGATCACGTCGTCCACGTCGCGGATTTTGAGCGCGCCCACATGCTTGTAGCGAATGCGCCCCTCGGGCCCGATGACGAAGGTCTCGGGCACGCCATAGACGCCCCAGTCGATGGCGACCCGGCCCTTGGCATCGACGCCGATGCGCCGGTAGGGGTTGCCCAGTTTTTTGATCCAGGCGCGGGCGTCGGCGGGCTTGTCCTTGTAATTGAGGCCGAAGATGGCGAGCCCTTCGGTGTTGGCGAGGTGCATCAAAATCGGATGTTCGGCCTTGCACGGGATGCACCACGACGCGAACACATTGACCAGCGAGACTTGGCCCTTGAGATCGGCGCTGGAAAAGCCCTCCCCACCGCTCCCGTCCCCGGTATCAAGGCCGGGAAGGGAAAAGACCGGCACCGGCTTGTCGATCAGCGCCGACGGCACGATGTCGGGCCTAAGTGTCAGCCCCACCGCCAATGCCAAGGCGACGGCGGCGAAGATCACGACCGGTGCGATATAAATCAGGCGCATATGCGTGCCAGCCGTCAGGCGACGGCGCCTTCGCTGGCATCCCCGGCGCTGGCATCCCCGGGAGGTTCGCCCGCGCGCGGTTTGGCCCGCACCGGCGCGCCGATGCGGTGGCGGCGGTCGCTCAGGGAGATGCCGCCGCCCAGCGCCATGAAGACGACGCCGATCCAGATCCACGGCACCCCTGGATTGTGGTAGAGCCGGATCGTGGCGCGGCCGTCTTCATGGGTGTCGCCGAGCACGCCGTAAATATCGGCGAACCAGGTGGTGTGGATTGCCGCTTCCGTGGTGCTCGATCCCTCCACCGGATAGCGGCGTTTCTCAGGGCGAAGAACGGTGACGAGCTTGCCGCCCCGGCTGACCGTGAGGGTGCCGCGCTGGGCCCGGTAATTGGGTCCCATGACCTCCCTGACGCCGCCATAGACCACGTCATAGCCCGCGATCACGACCGATTGGCCCGGCGCCATGATCAGGATCTTCTCGGCCTGCCAGGCGCTGGCAAGCGTAATCCCGGACACCGTCAGACCCATGGCCAAGTGCGCCACAGTCATGCCGATGGTGGCGCGGGGCAGATGAACCAGGCGCACCAGGGAGACCTTCAAGGGCGCCCGGAACAACTTGATGCGGTCGGCCAACCCCACCATGGTGCCGGCGATCAGCCAGGCCGCTATGGCCAGGCCGACCAGGGCCAAGACCGGCCCGCCTTGGAGATACCAAGCGGCCAGCGCCGCCGCCAAGGCCACGGCGAAGGCGAAGCGCAGCCGCGACCACACCGCGGCCGCATCGCCCCGCTTCCACGCCAGCATCGGCCCGATCGCCATGGCCGCGATCACCGGCAGCATCAGCGGCAGGAAGGTGGCGTTGAAATATGGCGCCCCGACCGAAACCTTGCCGCCGCCGATCAATTCCAGCAGCATCGGGTACAGGGTGCCGAGGAACACCGTGGCGGTGGCGGTGATCAGCAACAGATTGTTGAGCACCAGCGCGCCCTCGCGCGAGATCGGCGCGAACAGCCCGCCGCCCTTCAAATCCGGCGCGCGAATGGCATAGAGCACCAACGCACCCCCGGCGGCGGCGATGACAATGGCTAAGATGAACAAGCCGCGGGTTGGGTCGGTGGCGAAGGAGTGGACCGAGGTCAACACGCCCGAGCGCACCAGGAAGGTGCCGACCAGGCTGAGAACGAAGGTGAGGATAGCCAACAGGATGGTCCAGCTTTTCAGCGCTTCGCGGCGTTCGACCACAATGGCGGAATGCAGCAGCGCCGTGCCCGCCAGCCAGGGCATGAACGACGCGTTCTCCACCGGATCCCAGAACCAGAACCCGCCCCAGCCCAGTTCGTAATAGGCCCACCAGCTGCCGAGGCCGATGCCGAGACTGAGCGAACACCAGGCCGCCAGCGTCCACGGCCGCACCCAGCGCCCCCAGGCGGCATCAACCCGGCCCTCGATCAGGGCGGCGACGGCGAAGGCGAAGGCGACGGAAAAGCCCACATAGCCGAGATAGAGGAAGGGCGGATGGAAGGCGAGGCCGGGATCCTGCAGGATCGGGTTGAGGCCATTGCCGTCGGCGGGCACCGGGTCAAGGCGCAGGAACGGGTTCGAGGTGAACAGAATAAACAGCAAAAACGCGGCGCCGATCATGCCCTGGACCGCCAGCACCCGGGCCCGCAGGCCCGGCGGCAGATTGACGCCGAAGGCCGCCACCAGGCCGCCGAACAGCGCCAGGATCAGCACCCACAACACCATCGAGCCTTCGTGATTGCCCCACACGCCGGCGATCTTGTAGAGCATCGGCTTGGCCGAATGGGAATTGCGGGCGACATTCTCGATCGAGAAATCGGACAGCATATAGGCCGCCATCAGGCTGGCGAAGGCGACGGCGACAAAGACCAACTGGCCCGCCGCCACCGAGCGTCCCAGCGCCATCAAGGAGGCGTTGCCGCGCTCGGCGCCGATCAGCGGCACTGTCGCCTGCACCAGGGCCAGCACCAGGGCCAGCACCAGGGCGTAATGGCCGATCTCCGCGATCATGGGAAAATCACTTTTTGGGGGCTCCCTTCCATTGGCCCGAGCGCTTCAGGGCTTCGGCGACCTCGGGCGGCATATAGGTCTCGTCATGCTTGGCGAGAATCTTGTCGGCCCGGAACACGCCCTTGGGCCCAAAGCGGCCTTCGGCGACGACCCCTTGGCCCTCGCGGAACAGATCGGGAAGGATGCCGCGATAGATCACCGGCACCGCGCGGGTAAGATCGGTGATGCGGAATTCAACTTTGAGACCATCCTTGACGCGCTTGACGCTCCGTTCCTCGACCAGCCCACCGATGCGGACACGCCGATCATTGGGGATGTCTTTGTTGACGAGATCGGTCGGGGTGTAGAAAAACACTAAGCTGTCCTCGACCGCGGTCAGCACAAGCACTGCGGCGGCGCCAAGGGCGGTCATGGCGAACAGCAGATAATACAGCCGGCGCCGTTTGCGGGTCACCGCGCGTCTCCGGCCATGTCCGCGCCGCTCTCTCCCCCTTTTGGCGAATTTGCCCCGGTGTTTGCCTGTGCCGCGGCCAAATCATTCAGGGCCGCCTCATTGGCGCGCAGCGTCCGGAGGCTGGCAAATAACAGCCAGCCAAGCACCGCCGCGGCGACGGCAAAGGCCGGCCAGACATAGATGCCATAGCCGCCCATATGGAAGAATGCCGTGAGTGCGTCCACCTTCCGCTTCCCACTTCAATGGATGCCCGCCGATGCCGGCCTCGACGGATAACCGGGCGCCAAGGGGGCAGCCAAGGCCTCGGCCGCCCCCGGCTGCCAGCGCGATTATTTCGTCGCTTGCTTCAAATAGGCCATGAGGTCGTCGCGTTGGGATTTCTTCTTGAGACCGGGGAAGGGCATCCTGTTGCGCTTGATAAAGCTCCGCGGTTTGGAAAGGAATTCGTCGATGGTCTTTGCGTCCCAGACCACGCCCGACTTCTTCATCGCCTTCGAAAAGCGCTTGAAGCCCTTTACCGTGCCCGCCTTGCGGCCAAACACACCGTAGAGGCTGGGGCCGATCTTGTGCTTGCCCTTTTTCACCGTATGACAGGCCTTGCACTTGGCGAACACCTTCTTGCCCTTGGCGGCATCACCCGCCGCAGAAACCTGGGTTGTGCCCAGGGCAAGCACCGCCGCAAAGGCGGCCACCGTTGCCGAAATTAACACCAAGCGCGTCACGCTGGTCATCGCAGTCTCCTTAAATTTTGTATCGATCCATTTTTATCGGCCCGGCCACGGCCGGGCACTCAAACCCGGGCCGTTTATATTCCATAACCGCATCCTACCGCAACCGGCAGAATGTCTAAATTTCGGTCATTTCCCTTGGGTTTCAAGGGTTATTTCCCGCTTCATCCGCCCGCCTGGCTCATGCGGAGCGCGCGGATCTTGCGCATGGCGAGCTCGGCGCGCACCCTCAGGATCAGGACGCAGATGAAATAACCGGTAAAGGCCAGGGCCATCAGGGCCAAGGGCACCAGCATCGAGACATGGATCGCCGGGCCGTCCATGCGGGCGATGGATGCGGGTTGATGCAAGGTGTTCCACCAATCCACCGACCATTTGATGATCGGGACATTGACGAACCCGACCAGCGCCAGGATCGCCGCCGCCTTGGCGCCGCGCCTGGGATCATCGAAGGCGTTGACCAGCGCCATATAGCCCATATAGAGGAAGAACAGCACCAGCACCGAGGTCAGCCGCGCGTCCCACACCCACCAGGTCCCCCAGCTCGGCTGGCCCCATAGCGCCCCGGTGATCAGGGTGATCAGGGTGAAGCCGGCGCCGATCGGCGCCGCCGATTGGGCGACAAGATCGGCCAGGGGGTGTTTCCACACCAGGCTCACCGCCGAGGCCACGGCGATCAGGCTGTAGGTCGACAAGGCCATCCACGCCGCCGGCACATGGATATACATGATGCGCACGCTGTCGCCCTGCTGATAGTCGGGCGGCGCCACCACCAGGCCCATGTAAAGACCGGCGGCGAACAGGATCACCGTCGCCCAGGCGCACCACGGCAGGATCGCGGCAGCCAGGCGTGAGAACCGGGCCGGATTGGCAAGGCGGAACAACATCGCTTACATGCTCCTCGGCGGTTGAGACAACTGGTCCGCTTCAGGTTTAGCGCGGGACCGGCGCATTTTCCAGTGAAGCCCGATCATTCCACCGCCAGTTTCAGGGCCGCGCCCGCGGCCAAGGGCGTCATCGCCAGGGCCACCAACAACAAGGCGCCGAGAATCATCAAAAAGGGCCCGGCGGCGTCCCCGGTGATGGCGGCATTGACGGCGGCGACACCGAAGATCAACACCGGGATGTATAGCGGCAGGATCAGCAGTGACAGCAACACGCCGCCGCGCCGGGCGCCGACGGTGAGGGCGGCGCCGATGGCGCCGATCAGGGTCAAGGACGGCGTGCCCAGCGCCATGGCCGCCACCAGGGTGGCGAAACCGTCCGCCTTCATGTTGAGCAACACCGCGAGCAACGGCGCCGAGACCGTCAAGGGCAGCCCGGTGGTCAGCCAATGGGCCAGGGCCTTGGCCATCACCGCCGCCTCGACCGGCGTGCTTCCGAGCACGAGAAGATCGAGAGTGCCGTCTTCGAAGTCGGTCTGGAACAGCCGTTCCAGCGACAGCATCGAGGCCAGCAGCGCCGTGACCCAGATCACCCCGGCGCTGATGGTGCCGAGGATCGTGGTATCGGGGCCGACGCCGAAGGCGAACAGAACCACGCACAGCAGGAAAAAGGTGACGACCATGACCGCGTCGGTGCCGCGGCGCAGCGACAGCCTGAGGTCACGTCCGACAATCAGAAGGAAGCTGCTCATGGGGTCCCGATCATGCCAAGATCAAGGGTCCGGGCGCCCTCGATGGTCTCGGCGCCATGGGTCGCCAGCACCACCATGCCGCCGTTGGCGCGGTGGTGGCGGACGGCGTCGTGGAAGGCGCCGACGCCGTCATCGTCGAGCGCGGTGGTGGGCTCGTCCAACAGCCATAGCGCCGAAGGCGTGGCAAGAAGACGCGCCAGCGCCAGGCGGCGGCACTGCCCGGCGGACAGAAACCGGCACGGTATGTTGGCCAAGGCGGTGAGGCCGAACCCATCCAGGGCTTCGGCGATCGTGTCATCGGAGCTGATTTTGGAGTTTTTGGCGCGTAGTCCGGCCCAGAAACGCAGATTCTCCGTGACCGTCAATAGGGGCTGGATGGCGTTCAGATGGCCGATGTAATGGAGCCGCGCGCGGTGGGCTTCGCCGTCGTCGGCGATATTGCCGCCGTTCCAGCCGAGACGGCCCCGGGCCGGTTTGATCAGGAACGCCATCAGGCGCAGCAGGGAAGACTTGCCGGAGCCGTTGGGCCCGGTCAGCAGCAAGGCGCCACCGTCTTCAACGGTGAAATCGAGGTCGCTGAAGACGGTGCGTTCACCGCGCACGCATTCGAGCTTGTCCCCGGCAAAGCTGCTCATGGCATTGGTTTCATCTGGGGCTTCATCTGGTTTGTTCAATCCAACCCGCCCGATATAGCACAGCGCGAAAAAAAAGGCGGCCACCGGATGGAACCAGTGGCCGCAAGTTTCCGACATATGGGTCGGATGGAGGTGTTGCTGACATCCTTCGCAACAGGGGGGGCTGGGTGCAAAGGGTTTATCAGCACTGCCAGGAAACGAAATCATTGTGACCGGATTGAGTCGCAATCATGGCGAAAATATGATTTTTGTATCCCCGCGATTGGGCCTTGGATTGACCCGGAGCCGGGGATACGCTAACCCGATGGCCCGATGGTCGCCCATGGGGCCGAAGCCGCCAACACAACAGCCAGGGAGAACAATCGTGGCCGCCGCTGACCATGACAGCATGAATGTCCGCCGTCACCTTGATGTCGATGGCAAGAGTTACGCCTATTACAGCCTTGCCGCGGCCGCAGACGCCGGGCTCGGCGATATCTCCCGGCTTCCGGCATCGCTCAAGATCCTGCTCGAGAATCTGCTGCGCTTCGAGGACGGCCGCACCGTCACCGCCGACGACATCAAGGCGATCGCCGGTTGGCTCAAGGCGCGCAAAAGCACCCGCGAGATCGCGTTCCGCCCGGCCCGGGTGTTGATGCAGGATCTTACCGGGGTGCCGGCGGTGGTCGATATCGCCGCCATGCGCCAGGCCATGGTCGACATGGGTGGCGATGGCCGCAAGATCAATCCGGTCTCGCCGGTCGATCTGGTTATCGACCATTCGGTCATGGTCGACAATTATGGCGGTAAGGATTCCTTCAAGGCCAATGTTAAGCGCGAGTTCGAACGCAACCAGGAACGCTATTCGTTCCTACGCTGGGGCGCCGAGGCCTTCGAGAATTTCCGCGTCGTGCCGCCGGGTACCGGCATCTGCCACCAGGTCAATCTGGAATATCTCGGCCGCGTGGTGTGGACGGCGGACCAGGACGGTGAAGCCGTCGCCTATCCCGACACGGTGGTCGGAACCGACAGCCACACCACCATGATCAACGGCCTCGCCATTCTTGGCTGGGGCGTCGGTGGCATCGAGGCCGAAGCGGCGATGCTGGGCCAGCCCATGTCCATGCTGATCCCCGAGGTCGTCGGTGTCAGGCTGACCGGGGCGTTGAAGGAAGGCACCACGGCGACCGATCTGGTCCTGACCGTGGTCCACATGCTGCGCGCCCATGGCGTCGTCGGCCGCTTCGTCGAGTTCACCGGCGATGGCCTCGACCATCTCACGCTGGCCGACCGCGCCACAATTTCCAACATGGCGCCGGAATATGGCGCCACCTGCGGCTACTTCCCGGTCGATGACGAAACCTTGAATTATCTCGCCTTCACCGGCCGCGATGCCGCGCAAATCGCCCTGGTCGAGGCCTATGCCAAGGAACAGGGCCTGTGGCGCATCCCCGGGGTCGAGCCGGTCTTCACCGACACCCTGGAGCTCGACATTTCGACGGTGGAACCCTCCCTCGCCGGACCCAAGCGGCCCCAGGACCAGGTTCTGTTGTCCGAGGCGGCGGCGGCGTTCCAAGGCGTCTTGGCCGATATGGGCCGCGACGGGACCAAGGGGCCGGTCAGCGTCGAGGGTGAGGATTTCGACCTCGCCGACGGCCATGTCGCCATCGCTTCGATCACCAGCTGCACCAACACGTCGAACCCCTCGGTGATGATCGCGGCGGGCCTGGTTGCGCGCAATGCCGTAGCCCGTGGGCTCAAGGTCAAGCCCTGGGTCAAGACCTCACTGTCGCCGGGGTCCCAGGTGGTGTCCGATTATCTGGCAAAGGCCGGGCTGCAGGATGATCTCGATGCCCTCGGCTTCAACCTGGTGGGCTATGGCTGCATGTCGTGCATCGGCAATTCCGGCCCGTTGGACCCGCCCATCGCCAAGGCCATCGACCAGGGCGATGTGGTGGCGACGGCGGTGCTGTCTTCAAACCGCAATTTCGAGGGCCGGGTCCATCCCCAGGCGCGGGCCAATTACCTGGCGTCACCGCCCCTGGTGGTGGCCTATGCCATCGCCGGTTCTCTCACCGTCGATGTCGCCACCGAACCGTTGGGCGTGGGCAAGGACGGCAAGCCGGTTCACCTCGCCGATATCTGGCCGTCGAACAAGGAAATCCAGGACACCATCGCCCAATCCATGACCCCGGAGATGTTCCGCAAACGTTATGAAAATGTGGAAAACAGCAACCCGGAATGGCAGAAAATCAAGGCGCCCAAGGGTCTGACATATGAGTGGGACGCGGACAGCACCTACGTCAAGCTGCCCAACTATTTCACCGACATGGCGCCGGAACCGGCCGCGATCGAGGACATCATCGGCGCCCGCCCGCTGGCGGTCTTGGGCGACAGTGTCACCACCGATCATATTTCCCCCGCCGGGTCGATCCAGGCCGATGGCCCCGCCGGCGGCTATCTGGTGCGCCGCCAGGTCGGGGTGCAGGATTTCAATTCCTACGGTGCCAGGCGCGGCAACCACGAGGTCATGGTGCGCGGCACCCTGGCAAATATCCGTCTCCGCAACTTGATGGCGCCGGGCACCGAAGGCGGCATCAGCCGCCACATGCCCGACGGCGAGGAAATGCCGATCTTCGACGCCGCCATGAAGTATCAGAAGGAAGGCGTGCCGCTGGTCATCGTCGCCGGCAAGGAATACGGCACCGGCTCGTCGCGTGACTGGGCGGCCAAGGGCACGCGCCTTTTGGGGGTCCGCGCCGTCATCGTCGAAAGCTTCGAGCGCATCCACCGCTCCAACCTGGTGGGCATGGGGGTGGCGCCGCTGGAGTTTCCCGCCGGCGTGACCCGCGAGACCCTCGGCCTCGACGGCTCCGAGGTGTTCGACATCACCGGCCTTGCCGGCGATATCACCCCGGGCATGGCGGTCCAGTGCCGGATCACCCGGGCCGATGGCTCGACCGAGGATGTGGAGCTGACTTGCCGCATCGATACCGTCGATGAGGTCGATTATTACCGCCATGGCGGCATTTTGCCCTATGTGCTGCGCTCCATGATGGCGGACTGACCGCCCGGCTCCCCCGGAATCTCCCCGGCGGTCTCACCAAGATGTGATGCCATGTGATTGGATGGCGGGGCTTTCCTGGCCGTATTATGGCCGCCATGAAGTCCACAATCACGATTCGCCGATTCGTTTTTGGTTTCGGCCTCGGGCTGTTGCTGGCCCTGGGCGTCGGCATCGCCGTGGTTTCCGCGGCCCCGGCCCGGGCCGAGGTGCCATCGGATCCCAACCTGGTGGTGGTCGAGCTCTTCACCTCCCAGGGGTGCTCCTCTTGTCCGCCGGCCGATGCTTTCCTGGGCAAATTGGCCAAGCGCTCCGACGTGCTGGCGTTGTCGCTTCATGTCGATTACTGGAATTACATCGGCTGGTCCGATCCGTTCTCCAGCCCCGCCACCACCGCCCGCCAGCGCGCCTATTCCCAGAGCCTCGGTCACCGCTATGTTTTCACCCCGCAGATGGTGATCGACGGCAAGATCCAGGAGGTCGGCTCCAAGACCGCCAAGGTCACCCGCGCCATCACCTTAGCGAAGCGCCAGACGCCATCCAAATTGCGCATCAAGGTGGTCTCCAAGGGGGCGGGCAAGGCGGCGGTAGTTCTCCCCGCGTCCAAGCCGTTCGCCAGCGCCACTGCCAGCGCCACGGTGTGGCTGGTGGGCTTCGATAACTTACACACCACCCCCATTACCAGCGGCGAAAATTCGGGCCGCACCATCAGCTACCACAATGTGGTGCGCGCCATCCGTCCGATCGGCTCGTGGGGTGGCAATGCCACCGAAATCTCCTTCGATTTAACCCACCGGGGCGATGCCGAGTTCGAAAATTGCGCCATCATCGTCCAGCGTGGCCGTGCCGGCCCCATACTCGGCGCCGTGGCGTTGCCCATGTCACGCCTGAGGTAGGCGCCGGCCCACTACCACGAACCCCACCTCGGAGTGCTCTGCATGGGCCAAGAGATCGAAACCAGCGGAAAGCATCTTCTGATCGTCGATGACGATATGGATCTGTGCGGCGTCATGCGCGAGATCGCGGTGGGGGAAGGCTTTGAGGTCGCCGTTGCCCATGATGGCAAGGTCTTCAAGGAACTCTATGCCCGCCACCGGCCGGGCCGCATCATTCTCGATCTTGCCATACCCGACATTGACGGCTTAGAGCTGTTGAAATTCCTCGCCTCCGAGCATTGCGACGCCACCATCATCATTGCCAGTTCCCATCGCAAGACCATCATCGACCAGGCGGTGAAACTTGGGACAATCAACGGGCTGCACATGGTCGCGGCCTTGCAGAAGCCGTTCAGCACCGCCGAACTCAAGAGCAGCCTGGCCTGAAGCAACAGCTCAGATCGTGACAAGGGCCTGAATCGGCAACTGGTGTTTTTCCCTGGTGTTTTTCCCTGGGGGGTCTTGGTGGGTCTTGCATTAAGCGGGTGAAAGCCCGATTCTGCCGCCATGGCTCAATCCTCCACCATATCCCGGCCGCGTCGCCGGCCCCCTGGCCTTGGCGGCAAGCGCCTGGTCGCCGTCCTCGGCCCCACCAACACCGGCAAGACCCATCTTGCCATTGAACGCATGGTTGGCCATCGCAGCGGCATGATCGGCTTTCCCCTGCGGCTGCTGGCGCGGGAAAACTACGACCGGGTCCGGGCCATCAAGGGCGCCGGCGCGGTGGCGCTGGTGACCGGCGAGGAAAAGATCATCCCGCCCCGGGCCAAGTATTTCCTCTGCACCGTCGAATCCATGCCGTTGGACCGGGACGTCGATTTCCTCGCCATCGACGAGATCCAGCTGTGCGCCGACCGTGACCGCGGCCATGTCTTCACCGACCGGCTGCTTCATGCCCGTGGCACCGAGGAAACCATGTTCCTGGGCGCCGACACCATGCGGCTCATGATCGGCGCCCTGGTTCCGGATGTTGAATTCATCACCCGTCCCAGGTTCTCCCGGTTGAGCTATTCCGAGCCGAAGAAGATCACCCGGCTGCCGCCACGCAGCGCCGTGGTCGCCTTTTCCGCCGCCGAGGTCTATGACATCGCCGATTTGGTCCGCCGCCAGCGTGGCGGCGCCGCGGTGGTGCTCGGCGCTCTCTCTCCCCGCGCCCGCAACGCCCAGGTCGCCATGTACCAGGCCGGCGAGGTCGACCATCTGGTGGCGACCGACGCCATCGGCATGGGACTGAACATGGACGTCAACCATGTCGCCTTCGCCGGTTTGCGCAAGTTCGATGGCCGCAATTTGCGCTATCTCACCCCGTTCGAGTTGGCGCAGATCGCCGGGCGCGCCGGGCGTTATATGAATGACGGCACCTTCGGCACCACTTTCGAGGTCGGCGGCATCGACGCCGAAACCGTCGAGACCATCGAGACCCACGCATTCGCGCCCCTGGAGACGGTGTATTGGCGCAATTCGGATCTCGCCTTCAACACCATTCGCGCCCTGGTCCGTGGCCTTGAGGCGCCGCCGCCGGCGCCCGAATTGGTGGCCAAGCGCGATGCCGAGGATTTTGCCGCCCTCGCCAAGCTGGGCAGCGATCCCGGCATCGCCTCCCGTGCCGGCACGCCCGACGCGGTGCGCTTGCTTTGGGAGGTCTGCCGCATCCCCGATTACCGCAAGGAGATGAGCGAATCCCATCTCCGCCTGCTCGGGCGGATCTACACCGACATCACCGGGCCCGGGCAATGTCTCGACGAGGATTGGGTGGCGGCGCAGATCGTGCGCCTCGACCGCGCCGACGGCGATGTCGAAACCCTGGTGTCGCGCATCGATTACATCCGCACCTGGACCTATGTTTCGCACCGCGCCGACTGGTTCGCCGACGCCGCCCATTGGCAGGAGCGCACCCGCGCCATCGAGGACAGGCTCTCCGACGCCCTCCATGAGCGTCTGACCCAGCGCTTCGTCGATCGCCGTACCGCGGTGCTGGTCAAACGCCTCAAGGACGGCGACGGTCTGTTGTCCGCGGTCAAGCCGTCGGGCGAGGTGTTGGTGGAAGGCCATTTCGTCGGCACTCTGGAAGGCTTCCAATTCGTGCCCGATGCGACCGAAGCCGGCATCGGCGCCCGCACCATCCTGGGCGCGGCAGCCCGCGCGTTACGCCAAGAGGTCGCCAGCCGCGTCGAGCGCCTGTGCACCGACCGCTTTGAAGCCTTCACCTTGGATGACCGCGGCCGGATACTCTGGCGTAATA